>JAYSKW010000438.1:0-6932 GCA_043726085.1 Limnoglobus sp. | reverse complement strand
CAGATACAGGCTACACATCTTGCGATTCGGCTTACCGGTATAATCGACGATGCGGCCCGTTTTGATTTTGCCGCCGCCACTTCCGAGCATCACCACTGGCAGTTGATCGTTATTGTGCGCACCGGTCATCATACTCGAGCAGTACAAGATCATACTGTTGTCCAACAGCGTGCGGTCGCCTTCCTTCACGGCATCGAGTTTCTCGGCGATGTAGGCCATCTGCGTCATGAAGAACTGATTTACTTTCAACCAGTCGGCATTATCGGTGTGCGAAAGCAAGTGGTGGATCATATAGTCCACCTTCAGGTGCGGGAAGCGCAATGCCGAGTGATCGTTGTTGAGTTTCAACGTGCAAACTCGCGTAGTGTCCGTGCGGAACGCCAATACGAGAATATTGCACATCAGACGCATGTGCTGATCGATGTCTTGCGGGATGCCATCGGCGGGCCGAGGCATGTCGGGCTTCAACAGCGTCGGCCGATACCCCTGCAACCGCCCCGCTTTCCCGGCTTGTTCGATCCGCCGTTCGACTTCGCGAACCGACGACAGATATTCGTCCAGCCGCCGTTGGTCTGCCTTGCTAACGCGGTCGCGTAAACCGCGAGTGTCGTCGATGACTGCATCGAGGACGCTCTGATCGGCCTTGCCGACTTCGTCGCGGAACAGGCGGTCGAACGCAAGTGCCGGGTACAGTTCGAGTGGCGTCGGCGTGCTTGCAGAACTCCACGAGATGTGCGAACTGTAGATCATCGAGTAATTTTTGTGAATCGCCGCGATCGACGGTTCGGTACCCAGCACCAGGCTCGGAACCTTCGTCTGCCCCTTGATCGACTCGGCAATCAGTTGGTCGACGCTGATTCCAGACTTGATCTCCCCAGCCGGGGCAAGATGCGCACCGGTCAGCAAGTTCCCCGTTTGGCAACTGTGAATGCCGCCAATCAGGGCTTGCTCGTTGTATAGACCCTTCAGGAACAACAGTTTCTCGCGGTGCGGCAACAGCGGTTCGAGCACCTTGCCCAACTGCATCGTTTTGCCTTCGCCCTTCGCCCACCATTCGTCTTTGTGGAAGCCATTCCCAGAGAACAAACACGCGAAACGAACCGGCGGCTCAGAGGTTTTGTCGCCGCCCCAGACCGGAACCGATTCGAGCCACGGCAACGCCATCGTCACGCCAAGGCCACGAAGCAATGTACGACGCGAGAGGGGATGTTTCATGAGTAAGATCTCTTTCGAGTTAAGTTGATGATTGGTATGCACGAACCGCATCTTCCCAACGGATCACGTTGTCGAGAAGACGTAAATTGAGTTGATCGCATTTAGTAGTGGGATCATAGTTGTGTATTGCGATGGCATGTTCGATAATTCGTCGTACGACACGGTTGGTAACGACGATCTGGTCGCCCGCTGACCTGTGAGAGCCGTTAAGTGTATCGATCCAAGTCTCGTGATATTTCAAGTTTCCACAAATGTAACTGCCGATGTTGTTCGACGGCCAAATTCCGATTGCGATGTAGCCATCATTGCCAGACGCTCGCCAACGATACTCGACGTCGTTGACTACAATCCGGTGACTCCCTTTCGACTGTCGCATCGCTGTCACTCCCTGCACTAGCCTAAACGTCTCTTTCACAATCGCGGCAACGAACCTGTTTCATTTCTTCACGCTCGCCACTTTTCGTTTTTTCGGCATCGATACGCATTGCGTGACTTCCTTCAACAACGCATCACGCAACAATCGAAGCGTCTCGATTGCGGCAAGATTCTGTTTGGTAGGCTTCCCGAGATCTACGATTTGTCGATCGAGAAGTGCAGCGACTTCGTCATCCGTCTGTTTGAACGCTTCTCGAACCTTGACTCGAATCGCGCTTAATTTCAGTTGTTCCATCATAGTAATTTCTCCAGTAATCCACGTAGTTCTGCAATCAGTGTCGTCGCTTGTTCCGCTTCCAATCCTTGTTGAATGGAGTCATACAGCGCCTTGAGCACCAATGATTGTTGATCTCTTTCGTCTTTCACGAGCAACGACCCTAACAGCGAAGCCGCAATTTCTTCGGTGACTTTCGACCACGAATTCGGCAAATTGCGGAGTAAGCGCGGATGGCGTGCCAGCAGTTGATGGCCCCGTTCGTGAGCGATAATTGAGTCGAGTGAAAAATCATCAATATCTGCATCGCGGTCAAACGCTTCCGCATAAACGGTTAGCAAATCGTCCTGCTCTTTTGACGCAAGCCCATATTGAGCGCCTCCCGATTGACTGTATATGTGACGATACTCGATTCCCCCGACAAAACCAATGTATCGAGCGATTCGCGTGATCCTTCGTTTGCGAGCGGTTTGCTCGCTAGGCGAAATTGGTTTCGGTCGCAATTGTGCCATTTACTCCCCATGGATTGTATCCGCTCCGCGGACCATCCGAAACTGTGGGCTGCGGACGATGGCTTGCACGGCGAACGAGATCTTGCCGTCGTTGGCTTTCATGGCGGCCACCATTTCGTCGATGAGTGCGGTGTCGGAAAGTGACGTCGCGCGGCCGAGTGCGTAGCCGAGTAAGCGACGGCAGAACAGGCGAACGATCACTTCTTGCTTGTTGTTGAGGAGGTACGTTCGTAGGCCGTCGATGCCGTCGAATTCGGTGCCGTCCTTGAGCTTGGCTTTTGCATCGACGGGTAGGCCACCGAAATCTTTTTCTCGGAAGCGGCCGATCGGGTCGTACTTTTCCAGCGAGTAGCCGAACGGGTCGATCCGCTGGTGGCACGTCGCACACTCGGGCAGTTTCGTGTGCCGTTCGACGAGTTGCCGCATCGTCAGTTTGTCGGCCCCGCCTTCTTCCTCGGGCAGCTTCGACACGTTCGGTGGGGGCTTCGGAAGTTTCTCGCCGAGCAACGTTTCGACGATCCAGTTCCCTCGCAAAATCGGACTCGTTCGCGATGCCCCCGCTTCCTTCGTTTGCACGCTCGCCAAGCCGAGCAACCCGCCACGGCCATACTTGCGAATGCCACTCACCCGTCGCCAATCCGGACCAGTTACACCCGGTATGCCGTAGTGTTTCGCGAGCGTGTCGTTCAAGAAAGTCGCGTCGGCATTCAGCAGGTGTGACACGGGCCTGTCACCTTGAAAGAAATCCTGGAAGAACAGGATCGATTCCTCGTAGATCGCCTTCCGCAGTTTCTCGTCGAACGTGGGGAACAGGGCCTCGTTTTTCTCCTTGAGTTCATCGAAGCCGCGAACGTGTATCCACTGCGTGCCGAACTCGATGGCGAGCGACCGAACTCGGTGATCGTTCAGCATTCGTTGGACTTGTGCGGCCGCGATTTTCGGGTCGCGAAGTGTGCCCGTCGCCGCGAGGATTCGCAGTTCTTCATCGGGCGTTGACGACCACAAAAAGTAACTCAGTCGCGTGGCCAGTTCCCAGTCGTCGATCGCGCCGGCGGCTTTGCCCGCAGGCGCTTTCTCGATGCGGAACAGGTACGCGGGGGATACCAGCACGCGGGCCAAAACGTTGCGGAACGCCTCATCGTGTGGCACGCCTTTACTGCGAATCGTCGCATACAGTTCGCGCAACGCCTTCGATTCGGTCGCTGATAGCGGTCGCCGATACGCCTTAGCTGCGAACGCGAGTAAGGCATCGAGTTGCGATGGGATTGCGGCCGTTTCTTCGGCGAGGAACGTCTCGGCCCGTTTCTGGAACGCGGGCTTCAGGCTTTCAAAAAAGGTCACCATTGCCTTCGGCTGATCCTGCGTCACGAAGCCGATGAATTGAGGCAGATACGCGAACTCCGCAACCGGTTGACGACTGATGAAGCGATGCTCCGCCCAGAGCCGTTCGAGTTCCTTCGTTTGTTCAGAATTCAGGAACAGGCGCACAAGTGGCTCGTCTTCGCGGTGAAACATTTTCAGGCAGACGACTTCATCGGTAGGGATAACTTGCGGGAAGCAGATGAACAGCGGGAACACCGCGCGGAACGCCGCTTTCTCGCCATCGGTAGCCGCATCGTTCGGCACCTGGCGACTGAAACTCTCAGCGTAATCCTTGCCCGCATCCTGCTTGTAACTGCCGACTTGCACGACCTTCCACAGCGTCGCCTGCACTTTCGCAATTTCCGCCACTATAGAAGGTACATCCTTCTCGGTGGCCGCCTTCCACTTCGTTCGAATCGCATCGAGCGTTACTGACGGTGCCTTGTCAGTGAGGGCGGTCCAGACGGCAGCGAAATACTTTGCATTCAGCGTTTCGAGCGCCGCGACTTGCTTCGTCGTGGAACGTCCGCTGAGCAGAGCATCGCGATGTTTGACGGATGCAAGCAGGTGGGCCGCGATCGGTGTCTTGCCATCGCCAGCTGCGAATTGCGCGTAAAACTGCCGTAGTTTCGCGGTGCTTTCGTCACTCCAATCGCGAAGCGTTTTGCCCTGTGAGAAGCGGAAGCCGTTCGGCAACAACACCGCACGATTCGCGATCTCCTTCGATGCCGCCATGTACTTTGAAAGTAGCGTCGGCGAAATGTCGGTTAGCGCCTCGGCCGCGTTCGTGAAGCCCTCGCCCGCTGCGCCATCGACGGGAAACTCGCGTGTCGGTCGCAGGTCAACGCCCGTGAGGTCGCGGATGGTTGCATCGTACTCCGCGTTGCTCAATCGCCGTGCGGGAACGGCACCGGGGTCGCCAGACTTTGCCACGGCCTCGCCATCGAGAAAACTGCGTACCCACGTTGTCAGGCGTTTCTTTTCGAGTGCCGTCGGTTGCGGTTTGTCTTTAGGTGGCATCTCGCCGGTTTCGATCTGTTCGATCATCCCGAGCCACGGCTTCACGTCGCCGCGAAGGTCGGCCAGTATGGCAAACCGCTCCAGGTCGAGGCTGCCTTTCTTCGACTTCGTCGAATGGCACCCGAGGCAATACGCCTTCAGAAGCGGGCGTACCGTATCATCGAAAGAGGCTTGCGTAACAGGCATTTTCACCTCGTCGGCACGCGACGACACGAACAGCGTGACACCGCACAATACCGCCAACAGCGAGCCGATGATACGTTGAATAGGCATGAGCGACCTCACGTGAAATTCGGGGGGACCGTCTACTCGTTGCTGATGCGGATCTGCATTCGTTGCCCGATCCAGAGGCGTTCTGTGGAGGGGTCGAGTTCGATAATCACTTCGGTCGTGCGGACGTCGTTGAGTTCGCCGGGTTCAAAAACGATCGAGCGGCGCGAGGCCACCCAACCGGCGATTTCCTTGACGCGGCCGGTCCAGATCGGTGAATCAACGCGGGCATCGTCGCGGACTTTGGCCTTCATGCCGACGCGAACGCGACCGAGGCCGCCTTGCTCGAGTTCGGCACGAACGATCAGTGGACCCGATGGCGCGAACACAACCGAAGGCATCGGCGAACCGGGCGCGAGCGTGGCACCGGGCGATGTTTGCAACCGCAAAATCGTGCCATCGGAGGGGGCACGCAGCACGCAGTCGCTGACGGCTTTGTTGGCTCGGTCGAGGTTCAGTTGGGCGGCATCGCTCTTCGCCTTCGCGGCTCGCACTTCGAGATTCGGGTCGAGTGCCTTCAGGTTTTCGAGTTGAATTTTCTCGACATCGACCAGGATTTTCAGGCTGTTCACTCTTGCCGCTACGGCATCGATGTCGGACTTCGTCAGTTGCCCGCTCAAGCTCGCTTGCTCGCGCATCTGGGTTAAGCGATCTTCGTTCGCAGTCGCTTCGTTGATCGCCGAGGCGAGTTTCTTTTCTTGCAAAACGATCAGCGACGGATGCTGTTTAAAGCGTTGGCTCGCCGCATCGATTTCGATCTGCGCCGCCAACACGCCGTTGGTCGCTTCGCGAACCGCGATCAGATATTGAGTCGCATCGAGTTTCAAGATCTCCTGGTTTTTCTTGACGAGTGCGTTCTCGGAAACGAGCACCGATTCGACGCGACCGGGTTGCGACGGGTCGAGCGTGACGACCAGTTTTTCCGAATCGACGCGGCCCGAACAGACGACATCGAGGTTGTTCAGCGATGGCCCCGTCGACACCACCTCGGGCGCTTTCCGATTGTAGAAATACGCCGCCGCCGCGATCGAACCGCCGAGCAACAGCAGGCCGAACAGTGTGGTGAACTTCGGGAATCGTCGGCCATCGGCCATCGGGGCACCGTGGGTTAGCGGATATTGTGTGCGGGATCGACGTTCTGGAACGAGCGAAGTGCCGCCAGCCCGGAGCCGATCGCCATGACCATCGTGATTAGTGCCGACGCGCCGAGAACGAGCGGGTGCAACTGCACTTGCGTGCCGACGCGGTTCGCCGCTTCTGCCAAAATGAACGAGATCGGCGCGGCAACGAGGATGCCGAACAACCCCACCCAGAACGATTGCATCAGCACGGAAAGCTGCAATCGCCAGCGGGGAATGCCCATCGCGCGGAGCGTGGCATATTCGCGTTGCGAGGCCGCCGTGGCGGCGTAAAGCGTCTGGCTGGTGACGACCGCACCGACGAGCAACCCGAGTAGAGCCGTGAAACCAACTGCGATACCCACCTTCGTCGTCGTCAGCCAGTGCATTCGCGAGCGGTGCGAAAATTCATCGTGCGTGAAGGCGCTGAGTTTCGTGTATTCCGAAAGTCTTGCGGTCACACGCTCGGCATCTTCGAGGGTTTTGCACTTCGCCAAAATGTACGTGACTTGCCCCGGAAAGTACTTCATCAGCACGCGGGCGGTGTCGATCGAGCAGAACACGTACGGCCCGCCGAGGCTCTTGTAGCCCTTCACCAGTGCGACGACTTTCACGCGCTTGCCCAAAATTTCCGCACGATCGCCAACACCATTTATGCTCAGTCGGCCGAGTTCGGATTCATCGACCGCCACGGAGAACGGCTCGGTGAGTGCGGCTTGAATATCCGGCGAATCGCGAATCACTTCGACGGCACCGAGCGAATCGCGTTCGAGCCGCGTGCCTACG
>JAYSKW010000437.1:0-2003 GCA_043726085.1 Limnoglobus sp. | reverse complement strand
GAACCAAGCCATAATTAGCGCCGCCGAGCCGCCGGAACTGCTGCCCATCGCGGCACGGCCATCGGGGTCTTTGGTCAGCTTCACCTTGCAGTTTTTCTCTACACGCGGCAGCACCTCGTCCTCAATGAAGTCGGCGAATACGCCAGACATGTTGTCGTATTCCTTGCCGCGCTGGTGCCCCTGGGCATCGCCACCGCCGTTGGCAATGTGAATGACGATGATCGGGGGAATACGCTTCTGGGCAATGAGGTTATCGAGGATGGTCTGCAAATTCGACTTGGGATTCGGGCTAACACCGGGGCCATCGTGGACCACCATGAACGGCGCTTCGGTACCCGATTTGTATTGTGCAGGAATGTAGACCGTGATCGCCCGTTTATAGTCGATGTTGTGAGTCTCGACGATCAGCGTTTTCGGATTATTGGGATCGACCTTTCCGAACACCTTGCGAGCGATGCCAGGGTTCATGAGCTTGGTTTCCGTCGAATCGATCGCGAATTGCTCGACTTTCCCTTGAGGAACGCCGTCCACTGCTTTGCGTTCCGGTGCCGAGATGTACTTCGGCCCAATCACGAAGTTATCGAATGCGTCGAGCGGCGGGTTCTCTCCTTCTTTCAGCAATTTGAATGGCGGGGCACTCTTATCGTCGTACTTGCGTACCGGCTGCGCGACAGACGAACCGGCACACGCAAGAACGGTGAACAGGATCAGAGAGTACAGCTTGTACATGAAACCTCTCGTGAAGCGGGAAAGTTGCGGGTACTCGGATGGCACCCGGTGGGTGCAGCTAACCTATGCACTCGGCTGAGCCTTACAAACGTACTTTACACTTTAGTTCCAGCGGAACCAACGCATCGCCAGAGTGAAACTCACGACTCCCCATGCGGCTAATGTCGCGGCGGGGACTGCCACTTCTGCGAAGCCGGCCCCTTCATTTGCGATGGATCGTAGCGCATCGATCAGCGCGGTCAGCGGTAGTGCTTTAATGATCGGCTGAACGATTTCCGGGAAGCGATCCGACGCGAAGAACACGCCCGAAACGACATACATCGGCAACATCACCGCGTTCATCATGCCGGAAACCGTCTCGATGGTTTTCGCCCGACACGCCAATAACAAACCGATGCCCGCGAAGGCCATGCCACCGAGCAGAATCATCGCTATGTACGCGATCGGGTTACCCTGCACTTTCACGCCGAACGCGAAGTAGGCGAACGTAACGAGGAAAATCATCTCGACGGTCATGAACAGCAAACGGCTGAGCATCAGGCTGATGAGGAAGTCGCTTTTCCGCATCGGCGTGGCGAGGAATCGCTTCAGTAGTTTGCGAACCCGCATATCGACGATGACGAAGCCGATGCCGAACAGCCCGCCGCCCATCAGATTCAGGCCGATCAATCCGGGGATGAGAAAGTCGATGTAGCGTGCGCCGGGTTCCTCGATCGTGCTGACTTTGTGGACGGGAATCTCAGGGTGATCCGTGCGGATGAGCGCGACTTCGACCGCCCCCAATGCCAACACGCTCTCGGGCCGATTCGGCTCCGAAAGATACTCCGGAAGGGGCACAGAACTACCATCGACTGACACCGGAGTGACAACGAGATCGGTCTTCGCGGTCCGGAACCGCTTCTGGCACGTTTCGCGGTCGAATAGCATCACTTCGAGTTTTTTATCCGTCGCCAAGCGAACTTTCCACGCCTCCGCGAGTGCCGCCCCGCTGGAACCATCGTTGACGATGTCGATGCGAATCCGCTCGACGGGTCGTTCGCGGAATGCGACGCCTAGCGCCACGGCGAGGATGAGCGGAAAGCCGTAAACCCAGAAGACGGCGGCAGGTTCGCGATAAAATTCGCGGAAGCGGGTGAGTGTCAGTTGCACGAGAGCAGCGTAGCGATTCATAGTTGTGCGTCTCCGTCGCGGAGGTGACGGCCCGTGAGTGTGACGAAGACATCTTCGAGTGTGGCCGAGCGCGTCGTCAGTTTGGCGAGGCGAACCGGGATGCT
>JAYSKW010000436.1:0-2225 GCA_043726085.1 Limnoglobus sp. | reverse complement strand
ATGTGTCTTGCCTGCTCGGAGTTACGTGATGTTCGTTCCCCGTCTAGTGCTCCTCGCGTTGTTGTTTACCTGGGCGACGGTGTCTCAGGCGCAGCCAATTTTTGCCAAGCGCATGGAGGTGAAAGCGAAGGAGCCGAGCGCCGATCAAGTCGCGCTCGATGCGAAAGCACTTGAGTCGGCGAATCTGTCTGCGGACAAGCCGGAGGCGCTGATCGCGTACCTCAAGCAGCGGACGCTGAGCGATTCGGATTTGCAGAAGATTCAGACCGTCATCAAGAGCATGGGCGACGAGCAATTCGAGGAACGCGTCAAGGCGAGCCTCACAGCCGAGAAGTTCGGGCCGGCCGCGATTGGGCCATTACGAACGGCGGCGCAAGGCGACCCCGACCCGGAAGTCGCATTTCGAGCCGGTGAAACGCTGAAGCGGATCGAGAAAGTCTCGCACGCGGCCATCGCCTCGGCGGTGGCACGATCACTCGCCAAAACCAAATCTCCCGATGCCGTCGCCGCGATGCTCGGCTTCTTCCCGATGGCCGATACGACCGGCGTGGAAGACGACCTCCACGCGGCGATTGCCATTCTCGCCATTCGCGACGGGGCGATCGACCCGGCCATCTTGACCGCCCTCGAAGATAAACTCCCCGCACGGCGTGCGACGTCGGCGATTGCCTTGCTCGAAGCCTGTGTCGGGAACCCGAAACTCTCAGCAGACGCAGCGAAAAAGGTCAAAGTCGCGCTCGCCAAAGAGACCGACGGCGAGACGAAATTCTCGGTCGGTTTCACGTTGGCGACGGTCACTCGCGATGTCGATGCCGTTGCGGAACTCATCACTTCGATCCCCGATCTCTCGCGAGGTCGCATCTGGCAAGCCGAGGATTTCCTGATTCAACTCGCGGGTAAGAATGCACCGAAGACGAAGATGGGGCCGTTGAAACCGGACCTCGAAAAGGCTCGCGACAGTTGGCGGAAATGGTGGGATGGTGCGAAGGGAACGACCGACTTCTCGAAGCTCGATTTCAAACCGACCACGACGGGCCGCATCGCGCTGATGACCATGGACCAGAGCGGTTGGGGCAACGGCTGGCTCGCCGAATTCGGGCCGGATATGCGGCGACGCTGGCGGATGGCGGGCATCAACGCCCCCGCCGATTTTCAATTCCTGCCGAATGGCCGCGTGCTGATTCTCGAACAAAACTACTCGCGGATCACCGAGCGAACGCTGAACGGAGCCATCGTCTTCACGTTCAACCCGCCACCCGGCCAGCCCGTCGGAATGCAACGCCTGCCGAACGGCAACACGCTCGTCGCCTGTCGCCAGATGGCGGTCGAGTACAACGAAAAATGGGAAGAGAAAAACAAATACGCCCGCCCCAACAACAACGATATTCTCGCGGTCGGACGCTACGAAAACGGCCCGACCATCGTGCTGACCACGAACCCCGGTAAACTCATCCGCCTCGACGAAAAGTGGAAGGAACTTCCAAACCCGGTGAACCTGACGAACAACCCGTTCTACCAGCCGCGGATGGAGCTACTGCCGAACGATCGCGTCCTCGTCACCGAGCAAAATCGCGTGGCCGAATACGACATGAAGAGCGACAAAAAGGAACCCGTTTGGTTCGTGAACGTCAATTCGCCGACCTCGGTGCAGCGGTTCTCGAACGGCAACACGCTCATCGTCGACACGGGTTCCAATTCGGTGAAAGAATACACACCCGAAAAAGAAGTCGTTTGGACGCACTCGGTCACCGACGGAATGCGACTCGTTCGCGCCGAACGACGATAATTTTGCCACTTCATGTAAAAGGACACGCCATATGACTCCGCTTTCGCGTCGTCGGTTTCTCGAATCCTCCGCAGCGGCGGGTGCCGTGTTGTTGGCCGCACCGTACGGGCGAACGGCCGGTGCGGGCGAGAAGCTCAACATCGGGCTGATCGGCTCTGGCAACCGTGGCACGACACTTTTGAAAGAAGCGATCAAGCTCGAACACAACGCGGTGGCGATCTGCGACATCGCCGAGTTTCGGCTCGATCGTATCTCGAAAATCATCGTCGATGCGAAACAGGAAAAGCCGACGCGCTACAGCGATCACCGCAAGTTGCTCGAACACAAAGACCTCGATGCGGTGATTATCGCGACGCCGGACCACCACCACCGCGACGTTCTGATCGCCGCGATGCAAGCCGACAAAGATGCATACATCGAAAAACCGCTGACGAAGTCG
>JAYSKW010000435.1:0-3509 GCA_043726085.1 Limnoglobus sp. | reverse complement strand
GCCCGCCAACCGTGGGGAGGTCCAATGCAGCATTCGCGTGCGTTTGGCGCTGAGTAACATCGGCAACGCACTCGTCGATCTCGGAAAGCCACGCGAAGTGCTTCCATACTACGCCGAAGCGATGAAGATCGCAGAAGAAAAACCATCCCGAACACCTTCCATTGGCCGAGCCAATCAAAGACGTCGCGAAAAAGCTCAAGGCCGCGAACAAGAAATTCAAGAAACTCGACAGTAAAGACAAGACCGCCGAGCCAATTGACGACGCGGATATTGACTAATTTCTCGCTCCAGATGCGGTCATTGCGAGTGCCGTGAACTCGGTGGCTAGTTGCTTCGAGAGCGCATCGACGCTCTTGCAAATCGCGTCCCACTCGCTTTGTGGCGTCCCGATGGGGCAGGGGTTCGAGTTCACTTCAATGTAGGCTTTCGCCTTCGGCTCGGTGCCACTCGGACGCAGGCAGACCTTCGCGGAAATGCCATCGCTGCCGGCCATGCGGAAGATCAAGAAATTGCGTGCGGCCTTGTCGGTGTCGCCTTTGAACGGCCCCATTCGGCCGTTTTCATCGCGGAGGTCTTCGTAGCTCGTGACCGCCATGCCGCCAATTTCTTTCGGCGGCGCGGCCCGCAGCCCGTCGAGCATCCGCGTCATGTTTTGTTTGCCTTCCAGCCCCGTCATGACGATGTTGACCGTCTCGTTTTTGTAGTAGCCGAACTGCCGGTTCATGTCGTCGAGGTAATCGACGACGGTGCGCTTCTGGCGCTTCTGGAACAGCGCGAGTTCGGCGAGCAACAGCACGCCACACGCGGAGTCTTTATCGCGGAAGTGCGGCGTCGCCATCACGCCGTGGCTCTCTTCGGTGGCGATCACGAAATCTTCGGGCGTGCCGTACACGTCGCCGTAATGCCCCTGCGATTCGAGTTGCCACACGACATCGGCGTGGTACTTAAAACCGACGAGCAAGTCGCCGATAATCTGCGCGTTGAAGTGCCGGGAAATGCGCGTGATCTGCCCCGTGGTTACTTCGGTGGTAATCACAATCGGCGACGCGGGTAGGTCGCCGGCTGCGGCCAACCGAGCGAGTTTGAAGTGCGTCAGCAGTGCCGCAATTTCGTGCCCGTTCAAGTAACGGTAATCGCCCTTGCCGTCCGCACTCGTGCATACCTTCCCGCCCAACCGGTCCGCGTCGGGGTCGGTGGCAAGCATAATATCCGCCTGGTTTTCCCGTGCCACGCGCTCCGCACGGTCGAGGCACTCCGGCACCTCGGGGTTCGGCGTCTTCGTCACGTTCGGGAACTGGCCGTCGGGTTCGTTCTGCTCCGGCACGGGGATCGGGCGGAAGCCTTGAGCTTCGAGCACTTCCCCCGCACACATGCCGCCGACACCGTGCAATGGCGTGAACACCACGCGAATTTCGTCGAATCGCGGTGGCGGAATCAGGCTCTGTTTGCGGCACAATTCGATGTACGCCTGGTGCGAACGATCTTCGAGATAATGCACCTTCCCACTGCGAACCGCTTCGGGCCACGGCAGATGTTTGATCGCCTTTACGCGGTCGACGAACTCGCTCATCAGTTGATCTTCGGGTGGCACCGGTTGCGCGCCGCGTTCGTCGTAAAACTTGCTGCCGTTGTCGTCGGATGGGTTGTGGCTCGCGGTCATGTTCAAGCCGCCATGCGCGACCAGAAATCGGATCGAGAACGACAGTTCCGGCGTCGACAGATACTTCTTGCTATCGGCGGGCAGGATATGCGCGTGAATGCCATTTGCGGCGTAAATCCCGGCGGCATACTGGCAGAAACTCCGGCTCGACAGGTGCAACACGGGGTTCGGCAACGCCGGGTTGTACACGCCGCGTTTGTCCTCGAATTGCCGCACATCATAGGCGAGCACGACCGTCAGATTCGCCTCGCCAGGGAAGCGCTGTTTGAGGTAATCGCAGTGCCCCTGCACGCTCGCGCCGAGCGTGCATTCGTTCATCCGGTTCGGCCCCACGCCAACCGCACCCCGCCGCCCACCCGTGCCGAACGGCATCACCTGATAGAACGAATCGAGCAATATCGACCACTTTTCATTCGCGATCAGCCATTCGAGTTGCGGCTTGTACGCGGCATAGTCGGGGTGCGTCAGCCAGACGTTCAGGTTCTCGACGGACTTCTCTTTCAGCGCCGGGTCGGCGTCGATGTTCTGAAACCCCGACCGCACCGCAGCAAGTCCATCCATCGCAATCACCTCGATAAACCGTCGTTCCGATGATGTTGCCGTTTTAGCAAAACCGTGCCGCAAATCGACGGTCATCGCGAAGCCGATCGCTATCTATTTTTCCTTCGCCCTCACTCGTCGCATCGGTTACAACTAGTAACGTACATCCACCACTCTCACTGCCGGTGATACCGATGACCTCACGCTTACTGTTCAGCTTGCTCAGTGGTTTCCTCACGTCAGCGATTGCAATGTCGGAGCCACCGGAGATTCTGTTGTGGCCGAACGGGATGCCCGAGCCGAAGGTGCAAACGGCACTTCCCGAGGCGATCCAGAAACCGGCGGATGCGATTCAGCGGCGCTCGAATGTGTCGAAGCCGCGGTTGGTGGTTTACGAAGCGCTCGAAGCCAAGCGGACCGGCGCGGCAATGATCGTCGTGCCGGGTGGCGGCTTCGGCATCCTCGCTGACGAACACGAAGGTTCCGAAGCCTGCGTCTGGCTCAGTAAACAAGGTATCACCGGCTTCTTGCTACTACATCGTTGCCCGACGAACAAGCATACCGAAGTCAGCGAAGGCCCCGTTCAGGACACGCAACGGGCCGTGCAACTCGTTCGGCAACAGGCGGAAAAATGGAAGATCGACGCGAAGAAAGTCGGCGTCCTCGGCTACTCCGCCGGCGGGCAGGTGACGCTGATCGCCGCCACCAACGAGCCGAAGTTTGCCGGTGCGGACGATCTGAAAACGTCGCACAAACCGGACTTTTTGGTGTTGGCGTACCCATATCGCATCTACGACGAAAAGAAGAAAGCGTTGCGTGAGGACATTCACATCGACGCGAAAACGCCGCCGACATTCATCGCCCAAGCCAGCGACGACACCGCCTCGTTACCGCAAGGCAGCACGTTGTTGTTTCTCGATCTGCTGAACAACAAAGTGCCTGCCGAGTTGCACATTTACGAAAAAGGCGGCCATGGCTACGGGATGCGTGCGAAGCCGAACGCGACCGGCCCCACCGACTGGGGCCATCGCGCCGAAGACTGGCTACGCCTGCGCGGCCTCGGTGCGAAGTGACGATCCACATTCTACCAATATCAATACAACAATAACTGCCGAACCACCTTCGACGAAAGTGTGCCATGCCGATTTCCGTTCGCTGCGAATCGTGCGGTCAGGGTCACAAAGCGCCCGATGCTCTGGCCGGCAAGACGTTGAAGTGTCGCAAGTGCGGCGATCCACTAACAGTACCCGAAGCCGTGCCAGCGGAACCGGAGTTCGATGCGGCCCAGTTTTTGTTGCAATCGGATGAC
>JAYSKW010000434.1:0-31880 GCA_043726085.1 Limnoglobus sp. | reverse complement strand
GGATATTGGGAATTGCGATCTGTGTAGAATTCCACGCGAGTTCTTGCCGAAGGCGGCGAAGAAGCGGGCACATCGCGTTGGTCGGATACCGTTTCACGTTTACTTCTCCGTCAGTAGCTTTTCGTCGGCTTTGGTGTGGAAGAGTGCTGCACTCGGAATCGCTTCTTCGGCTTTGCTACCGGGGCGAATCCATTTCAGTTTGATCGCGTGATTCTGGGTCGTTTGCGATTCGTATTCGATTGCGATCTGTATCGGGCGATCGGTGAGCATCACGATCGCTTCGCGTTTTCCCAGCCCGATGGTCTTGGCTTCAATCAGGATTTTCTCATCGGGCTTGGTGCCGATACGAACGCGCACGGCTTCTTTCGTATCGGCAATGATCTTGTAGCGGCCCGAGGTCGGCGGCACGATGTACCCCGCCCACTTGGCACCGGCGTATTGACTGATCGAGCGAAACTCATTCGCTTCAAAATCGATGCCGAATTCAACGCGGCCACGGCGTTTCGTCAGCCTCGCGATCGTCGGTCCGGCTGAGGCTTCGGCGACGATTCCGGGGCGATATTCGATGCCACCTTGCGTGAACTTGAGACGGTTTTCGGCGGCGACGCGATCGAGGCCCGTTTGCGATTGAAGGGCTTTCGCGTACCAGTATTTCGCGCGGCTCGTGGCGGGGGCACGCTCGGTTTCGGGAAGGCTCTGCGCGTAGGTCCACCACGCTTCCCCGCGTTTACTGTCGGTCGTTTCCATGTCCGTACTCGCTTTCAATTCGAGTTCGGCGATCTTACGCAATTCGGTATCGTTGCTCGTTGCCAACAGTGCGAGACCCTCTTCCCAACGGCCTTGCATGAAGCAGCGATACTTGCCGACGACGGCTTTGGCCGCGACATCGTCGGGTGCGACTTTCAGTTTCTCGGTGGCGGTGCGTACGGTTTCAAAGGTGTCGCGCATCTTGCGAATCTGCGTTTGTCGCGTTTCGCTTTCGCGTGCGAGTAAGTTTAATCCGGCACGATTGAGGCTGATGATCGCAACGGCCGTCAGCTTCAACGCTTTCTCGTATTCGTCGCGTTCGACCGATTCCTCGACCATCTCCGATGCGATTTCCGCCACCGTGCGCAGCGTTGCTGTCTGGCTCGCGGTGCTGCTGAGTTTGTCGAGCATCGCCAACTTTTGTGCGAAGCCGTCGATTTCAAAGGTTTCGTCTAAGCTATCGATGGCTTTCGACGTCAGCATCGGGTCGGTCAACTCGGTGCCAATCGCGATGACTTCCTTCAGCAGGAAGTATTTCGCGGGTGCGTCCCCGGCAGTTTCGGCAGCGAGTTTGGCGAGCTTCTCCGCGAGTTTCTTGCGGTCGGCGGGGAGTTTCTTCGCGTAATCGGCTTTGTACAACTCCTTTACTTTCAACTCTGCCTCGGTGATGGCCACCGCCTCGGGGATCGGCAACCGAACCGCGGGTAGCGGCTTCATCGCGTCTGCTGTCATGCCGTTGTCAGTACCCGTTCGATAAATTTTGATTTCATTCCGCGAGGCGATGGCAAGGACTGGCGATCCCACACTGACCGCGATGTCCGAGGTGTTGGCGTTCGTTTGGATCTTCCGACCCAGCGATTTCCCAGTGACGGCATCGTAGATTTCGACGCGGGTGCCATCGGCGATGACAAAATGCTTGCTCGTTCCGGTGAAGCGCGCACGAACCCCACGCGGGCCGCACGCGATCGTGCAGGACATTTTTCCATCCGACGCATTGTAGACCGCAATGAACGTGTCGTCGGTGCCGACCTTTCGACAAAGGACGAAACGGCCATCGGGTGAGACGTCTTCCACGTCGTACGGTGCGACGATACCCATCGGCACGATCGGCGTGCTGGCTTTTATCAACGGGAATTCGTAACGGTGGATGACGTTCTCATCGGCAATGAATACGCGATCCAGTTGCGTGTTGAAGTCGACGTATCGCGCACCGGGAAAGGTCGTAAACTGCAAAACCTTACGGCCCGTTCGCAGGTCGGTGATGGTTAGGGCACTGGCAGTGGTGATCGTGCTGACGTACTCGCCGTTCGCAGAAACCCCGATGTGGACGAAATTTCCATCGGGTCGACTGATATCGATGATGCCGCGAGTCGGCGCGAGCTTGCCCGTCTTGCGGTCGAGCGTGTGGAGTTCGGTCGTTTTGTCCGCACGACGCACTTCGACGATCACGCTGTCCGCGGTCGACCAGACGCGGCCCAAACTGCCGTCGGGTGGCGTGTAACGGAATTGCTCGATTCGCGTCAGCACGGACAAAGTGCGCAGTTCGTTCTGCGTGGCAATCGCAATCGAAGTGCCACTCGGATCGAGCGACGTGTAACGGATCGCACCGGGGAACGTACCCTGCGGGATCGTCGCGAGATCGGTCAGCGATGCGACCGTTGCGGACGGCAACGTGGGCGAAGTCGTGGGGGCCGTCGGCTTGATCGTGTCCGCATCGAACGCCACCACGTGAATCGAACGATCCGAACCCGCATAGGCGATCTTCGTGCCATCGGGGCTGATGTCGAAGTCATACGCGATTGGCAGATTCGGTGCGGGAATGTCCGCCACCTTCTTGAAACCGTCTGTGGACCAAGCCGAAATCGAACCCGGCCCGAGGAGAATCAGGAACTGCCCGTCGGGTGTGAGTGCGGCTTGATGGAAGAATCGACCGGCGATCTTTTGCTTGATTTCCCCTGTATCCGCATCGACGATCACCGCATCGTTCGTCGATCGCGATTTGTCGGTTTCCCGAAGGACGACGAGCTTCCGCTCTGGCAACCACGCCATCACCGTCAACAAGTTCGCATCGGCCAACGGCTTCTCAACGAGGACCGTACCCCGGCGCAAGTCCGTGATGCGCATCGTCCCGTTCGGCGCAACCGCCAGTACCGCCGAGCCATCGGCCGCGAGTACCGCAGACATCTTGTGCGTCCGAGTATCGGGCAACTCGAACGTCGTAATATCGCTGCCCTTTGCGAGGTCGACGACGCGACCGAGGTTATTGCTCATCATGAGCGCCACGGTGCCGAGGCGATCCGTCCACATGCCGCTCGACCACACGAACGGCCTTGGGTAGTTGACTTTTTCTTTCTTGTTGTCGGCGGGGTTCCAGACGTAAAAGTGCGATTCTTTGGTCGTCACCAACATGCGGCCGTTCGGTATCGCCGCCGCGCGAATGAACTTGGCATCTTGTTCGTCCTTGTACGTGCCCAGCCGCTGGCCGTTGCTCGCGTTGAGTATGTGGATGATGCCTTTATTCGCCGGCGCAATGAACAGCTTCGCACCATCAGAGGAGTAGCGAACCACGACTGGCTGGATCGTCGCGTCGTCGTCGGAGGGGGCGCTCCATACGACGCGCCCACCCATTTTCGTCGTCGTAATGTTGGTGTTCGGCGTCGATTCCGGTGACTTCGGCACGTCGGGTTTCGTCGCTATCGGCACCACTTTCACTTCCGGTGGTTTCGGCTCGGGCGGCTTGATCGCCACCACCGGTTGCGCGGGTTCCGTCGGCACGACTTGAACGACGTCTGCGGCTTTCTTCGTGAATAAATAGGCCGCCCCGCCCGCGATACAGCCGAACGCGATCACGCCGATCGCGATCGTGCCGAAGAACGCCGTGTTGTTCGCTTTCGCTTTGCGGCGCGGCGGATCGTCGCCCGTCGGCAAACTGCCATCGCCCTCGCTATCGTCGTTGAAATTGAGCCGCGGCGCGGCGACGACTGGCACAGCTGCCTTGGGAACGGCAACCGGAACTGGTGCGGGCCCGGCCATCGCGATGCCGAGGATCGCGGCGGCTTGTCGCTCTTGGTTCGGCGTCAGAATCGGCGGTTGCCCACCCGGCATCAGTTGGTCGAGCCACGGCGTTTGCGCGAGCGGTTTCGTACACGCAAGCGCCAAGTGCCCGACGAGGCCGACGGTAAACGGGTCGCCCGTCTCCCAGAGTTCGCGCATGAGTCGCGATTGCGCGGGCTGTTTGAAATCCTTCTCCGAGAACATCAAATTGTCGCCGTTGTCGTACTTTTTCCACATCGCGGGGCCGCCGATCAGCAGGCCGCGTAACGCCGTGGCGACCACAAGGTGTGGAAAGCGGTCGAGGTCTGCCGAGTACGCCCCCGTGTTGACTCGCTCCGGATGCTGGTACGAGGCATGGCCCGCTTCGCCGCTCGGTTTGCCTTCGAGTGCCGGCACGTACAACCCGTCGTAATCGACGAGTTTCAGGCCGAGCGTGGAGTTCTTCCCCGTGGCGGGAACGAGCAACACGTTGCCGTGCTGGATGTCGCAGTGTGCCATGCCCGTTTCACGCAAACGCCGACAGAGCCGCACCCACAGCGACAGCATCGCTTCGAGGATCGATGCGCGAATGAGGTTGTCGTGAACGAACTGATTGATCGGGTAGCCATCGACCCACTGCATCTTCACGATCGGGTATTTGACGCCGCGAACTCGGATGCCTTCGGGCTGGAAATCGAACCCGACCGTGAACGGCAAGTTCGCCTGATTGAGGTGGTCGGCAATGGCGGCGAAGCGGCCTTCGATCCCCGTTGCCACGGCGCGCGTGAAGCACTTCACCGCCCACGCCTGGCCGTCGGCACCCATTACTTGATAGACGTCGGCGTAGTTACCCGAACGCGGGACCGGCATCCCCATCGCGTTCGTGACGACCTTGCCACCCTTCAAAACCGGGTCGCTAAAGGCCGTGCTCGCGTTTTGCACGGCTTCGTTGAAATCTTGGGAAAGCGGCCAACTCATTTCGTTCGTCTCCGGTCATTCAGCAGTATCAATCAAAAGAACTTTAACCGCGGAGGGCGCAGAGTCCGCAAAGGAAACAAACAGAAGTTACAAACTCGTGATCTTTTGAATTCGCTTCTCTCCGCGTTCTTTGCGCCTCTGCGGTTAAACTCTTCTCTTTTAAGATGCCGGCTGGATTTCGATGCGCACGCTGGTCGTGTCGTCGTTTTTCAGCGTGCGGGTCGTTCGCAACAATTGTATCCACGCGGCGAATTCCGTCGCGGTGCTCAGACGGTTCCACTCGCTCCACGGTTCCCCACCCGCCTCGGCGACTCGCAGGAACCACTCGGCGAGCGCATCGGTTAACAGGTAGAACGTGTCTCCTGCCTCGGTGCGGCCCGCGAACCATTCGGGCGCGGGTATCGCCGAGCGATCTGCCGTGCCGATGAGCGCGGGACGGTTCGAGAAGTCCGCCGCTCGTTCGATGGGGAACTTCGCGAGGAGGCGGTTCGCACGCACCTGAAACACGCACGAATCGCCCACGGCCACGGCCCGCCACTTCGCGCCGACGCTGGATTTACTCGCCTCGAACGCGATTCCGAGCAGCGTCGAAAACGCACCCGTTTCCTGCTTGGCCTCGGCATACCACGAACCGGACGATGCCGGTTTCGGCGCATTTTTCCGCGTCTCGTGAAGCCATTCGGGGAAACTATCCGGGTCCGGTGGAGTCTCAACGAACGACATCGCCACCGCGTTGGCCCACGCCCCGGATTGCCAGCCTTCGGATGCACCATCGGCGATCCCCACGCGATCCGTATTGGCACCCATCGCGACGGCATCCTCGTTCTGCTCCGCCGTTTGCCCGTCTTTCGGCACCGTAAACGCAAGGATTTTCAAAGTGATGGGGAGCATGGCCATTCTGGTTGGTATTCGTTTACGCCAACGGGGTTCGATCTTTTAGCCCAGGGTTAGACGCTTCGTCGTACCCTGGGAGCATTTATCGCACCGCCGCGGTCACACGGGTGCCGATGTCGAGAAAGCGAACGACGGCGACGAGGTCGGCATTGAACACGACGCCCCGCGCCCCTTCGTTCACCGCGAAACCGTCCGCTTTTGCGGCAAGCATCAGTTTCGGCGGCAACACACTCGACATGCGGAACAGTAACTTCGAGTAGGTGTCCAATAGCACGCCATCGTCTTCGAGGAAGTATATCGGCGGCTTCGGGTCCGAAGACATCAGCAGGTTAAACACCAGCACGCTGCCGTCGGTTGTGGCCAATCGCTGGATTCGCTTCGCCACCGGCAACGGGTTGGCATCGCTCGGCCGGCCATCGGTGATGTTCAAGATGATTGGCGGGAATGAGTCCGGGTAACTCATGATGAAGCTCGAAACGATCAATTCCGCCGCCTCGAATGCCGCGTGCATCAGCGTGGAGCCTTTCGCGGCTGGCTCGTACCAGACGGGGAACTTCACACCTTGTTCGACCACGCCGCCCGCACCGTCATCGACGTGGCGAATCCGCGTTTCGACGCGAATGGGTCGATCTGCCAGTTGGCTGATCGGCACTAGCACATCGTCGGGCAACGTCGTACCGAGGCCCGCCGTCAGTTCGCCACCGTAGCCGATCAACCCGACGTGGAAGTAATCGCGAACGCCATCGATTTTCGCGCACTTCAGCACCATGTTCTGGATCAGTCGATTGACGGCATCGGCGACGCCCTCGGATTTCTTCTTCTCGGGTGCCCCCGCAAACGGCCCGTCCATCGACCCCGACTGGTCGATGAGGATCAGCACGCAAGCTGGGTTCGTTCGGCTAATCTCCGCAGTGTAAGGCATGGGAAAGGCTCTGGGAATGTTGTGGCGACTCACTCTACTTTACTTCAATAAACAAGCGGACGATAGAGACCAGGAACGCTTTCACGGTTAGCACATTTTTTGTGGCCAGTCGTTATAGCATCGGTTACTGGGACGCACCCGGCGCGCAAACCCTCATTAGGCCGTAGCCTACTTCCACTCCGTTCGCGATACTAATGGTGGCCCGTTCTCTCCTGCCTCGCGGGTCTCGTGTTGCCCACCTGGAGTGATTGCATGTCCGCGAGTCATCCGCTTGCGCCGCTATCTGCGGTGGAGGTTCAAGCTGCCGTTGCGCTCGTCAAAGCGTTGCCGGAGTTTTCTGCGACGGTTCGCATCATTAGCATCATGCTCGAAGAGCCGGAAAAAGCCTCGGTTCATTTTGAGGGAACGAACCCCGACCGCGAGGCGTCGGCGACCCTGTTCGACAACGCCACGAACGGCGGCTGGGTTGCGGGTTTGAACCTCACGCAGAATCGCGTGACGTCGTTGCGGTCGATGCCGGTCGGTGCCCAGCCGACGATGTCGATCGACGAACAAGTCGAGTGCGAACGCGCGGTCCTCACCAGCCCCGCATTCCACGCCGCGTTGAAGAAACAGTATGGCGACATCGACCCGTCACTCGTGATGGTCGATATTTGGAGTGCAGGCAATTATGGCACGGAGGAAGACCGCACGCACCGCCTCGCGCGGCCACTCTGTTTCTTGCGATCCGACCCGACCGACAACGGTTACGCACGGCCCATCGAAGGCATTCGCCCCGTCGTGGACCTCAACACGATGACGGTACTGCGCGTCGAGGAATACGGGCAATGGCCGCTGCCGCCGCAGAGTGGCAATTACGCCGCCGACCGCGTGCCGAACCAACGGACGGACATTCAGCCACTCAATATCACGCAGCCGAACGGGCCGAGTTTCACCGTCGATGGCAACAGTATTGCCTGGCAGAACTGGAAATTCGTCGTCGGCTTCAGCGCCCGCGAAGGGCTGACGCTCCACCACATCCGCTATTCGGATCGTTCGATCCTGTACCGCGCGTCGCTGACGGAAATGGTCGTACCGTACGGCGATCCGCGACCGACGCAAGCCCGCAAGAATGCCTTCGATGTCGGCGAATACGGCATGGGGATGTGCGCCAATAGCTTGCGCCTCGGGTGCGATTGCCTCGGGCATATCGTCTACCTCGATGGCCACTTGTGCGACAGTCGCGGCCGCCCGTTTACGATCCCGAACGCGATCTGCATGCACGAAGAAGACTTCGGCATTTTGTGGAAGCATACGGATCGCCGCCTGCCGGATTACCCCGAAGTGAGACGCTCGCGCCGGTTCGTCGTCTCGTCGGTCAGCACGGTCGAAAACTACGAATATGGCTTCTTCTGGTACTTCTACCAGGACGGCAACATTCAGTTTGAAATCAAGCTGACGGGCATCTTGTCGCTCGGTGCCGCGCAGCCCGGCGAGAAGCCGCCACACGGCTCGATGATCGCGCCGCAACTGTACGCGCCGCACCATCAGCACTTCTTCAACATGCGGCTCGATTTCGATATCGATGGCACGCAGAACACCGTGCAGCAAATCGACGTAGTGGCCGACGCCGTCGATGAAGCCAATCCGTACGCGAATGCCTTCCGTTCGCGGGCCACGGCGTTAACGACGGAAAAACAAGCCTGTGCGAACCTCAACCTCGAAACCGCACGCGCCTGGAAGATCGTCAACCCGAGCGTGAAGAACGCAGTCGGCGAGCCGGTCGGTTACAAGCTGTTCCCCGGCGACAACGCGGTGCCGTATGCGTCGCCAGAGTCTTGGTGGCGCAAGCGTGCGGGCTTCGTGAATCATCATGTCTGGGTGACGCCGTTTGCAGCGGATGAGCGATATGCGGCGGGCGATTATCCGAACCAGAGCGGCGGCGGCGATGGTTTACCGCGCTGGACGGAGGCCGATCGGCCGATTGAAAATACCGATGTCGTGCTCTGGTACACCTTCGGCCACACGCACCTGCCGCGGCCCGAAGATTACCCCGTCATGCCAACCGCGTACCTCGGCTTCCTACTGAAGCCGAACGGCTTCTTCGACCAGAACCCCGCCAACGACGTGCCACCAAGTGCGATGCAAAAGAAAGCGATCGACCTGCCAACCGCATCCTGCTGCGGCACCGGTTGAGTGCTTTCGTCGACGTAAGCACACGAAATTTATTAACTGGAGCTATGTCTTTAGTTAGTAGGTAGTCTATTGACGGCGCTTTTCCATTCAGATCATTCGGAGGTGCAATGATAAACCGAGACTCGTTCGACCGAATCAAACAACTGCACGGCGGCTATGCTAGTTGGGCCGTTTGGGCCGCCGCCTCCGACAAGCCGAAATCAAACATGAGCGACATGCGCGTACTCGACCCCGATACGAATCATGCTCTGCTCCAGACCCTCAGGAACGACATTGTGATGATCGGGCTAAACATCTCAAGGTCATTCTCCGAACCATTCCGCAATTTTCATGACCCGAGTCCGAGTGCCAATGACTTCAAGATTCGGCACGCCTTCGCGAATACAGCTTTTTACGGCGCGTATATGACGGATATTGTGAAGCATGTCGAGATGGTCGAATCGACATCGCTCATGCGACATCTCAAGGAAAATCCGTCGGTCGTGGGAAGAAACGTTGAAAACTTCCTCGATGAACTGGCAGACCTCCACTGCGTCCGGCCGACAATCCTGGCGTTCGGTACTGACGCGCATCGACTTGTTGCCGAGAATGTCCCCTCCAAAGCATACTCCCGTCTCGTCAAGCTAACGCATTACAGCCACCGAATCAGTAAAGAGGATTACAGGCAAACCGTCCTCGAACAAATTGGCGAGGAAGCCATCGGAGCAGCGGACCCGCTGTAGTTTCCCAATTTTTCGATTGGGGTTTACTGACACCCGGATGTCACCTCACTCATTCGCGGCGGGGATTGATCCACTTGCTCCCCGCTTCGGAGAGGGCCGGGGGTTGAGGTCGTTTTGCAAGCAACCTCATCCCTTAACCCCCTCTCCCAAGCGGAGAGGGGAATCTAACCAAACCCAGGAACTTCACATCATTTGGGCATTCACCCTCCAGACGATGAATTGGCGATTTACCCACGTGACGTTGCGTCTTGAAGACTCGCCGCGACGGGTTTTTCAGAGTCAAATCCCTCGCTTGCGCGCAAGCGAGGGATGTTGTTGTTTCTGCGATGGCGGGCCTTCTCGCGGGTTCCCCTCGCTGGCACGCTGGCGAGTCGGGCTAACGGGATCGCAATCGCTCGGCATGCCACAACGCGGCGAAACGTCGACGCCGATCACGGCATCAGTTCCTCGAAGGGGATTGTCGCCGCCACAACGCCCTCGAGCGTGAGTGGCAGCGATTGTCCTGCGGTGTAGTTTTGCACGTTCGTGTAGCTCTCGCCAACGGGGAGCGTGTGGACTTCGATCTTACGATCGACGAGGTTCACGATCCAGTATTCGACGATGCCCGCACGGGCATAGATTCTCGCTTTGTCGATGCGATCGCGTTCGAGCGATTTCTCCGAGACTTCGATTATCAAACCCACGTCTTCGCCGCGCGGATGTCGTGCGACATACGATCGTGAATTTCCTCGCACGATGGCAAAGTCTGGTTCAGGCTGGCTTTGATCGAATTCTAACGAACAAAGAATGCGATAATTCCATGCCGGTGGCATCACCAGATGCAGACGACTTGAAACGATATTGACCTTGCAATCGTGAAGCGGCGAACGTTGAATCCGTTCGACGAGGTAACCTTCGAGAAGTTCAATTTTGCTGTCTTCGTTCAGGATGTCATGTTCGATCATCTGCGAATACTGTTTCAGGCTGAGCTTGTGGAGACTGGACAGATAACTCACAGGTACGGTTGTCATGGCGGTTACTCCCAGAATGCGAACGGCAACGGAATTCTATCCGTTGCCGTACGGGTTTCACAATAGCGATTGGCTCGTTACTTCTTTGCGGCGAAGGCTTGTTGCACGGCTGCGCCGAGGTCGGCGGGGGTGGGTGCGGTCGCGATGCCGGCCTTTTTCAGGGCGGCGATTTTATCGGCGGCGCTGCCACTGCCGCCGCTGATGATCGCCCCGGCGTGGCCCATGCGGCGACCGGCGGGGGCGGTCTGACCGGCGATGAACGCGGCGACGGGCTTCTTCATGTGCTTCGCGACGTAGGCGGCGGCGAGTTCCTCGGCCGTGCCGCCGATTTCCCCGATCATCAGGATCGCCGACGTGCCGGGGTCGTTCTCGAACATTTCCAGCAAGTCGATCTGGTTCGTGCCGATGATCGGATCGCCGCCGATTCCAACGCAAGTCGATTGCGAGTAACCGAGTGCGGAGAGTTGGAAGACGGCTTCGTAGGTGAGCGTACCAGAACGGCTGATGATGCCGACGCCGGTTTTGCCTGGCTCGGTCGCCTTATGGATGTAACCCGGCATGATGCCGATTTTGCACTGGCCGGGCGTGATAATACCGGGACAGTTCGGCCCGATCAGGCGACTGCCGGGCTTCGATTGCACGAATCGCTTGGCCTTCGCCATATCGAGAACGGGAATGCCTTCGGTGATCGCGACGATCAGCCGAATCCCGGCGTCGGCGGCTTCCATGATCGCATCGGCGGCCCCACCGGGCGGGACGAAGATCATCGTGGCGGTCGCGCCGGTTTTCGACACCGCTTCGGCCACGGTGTTGAACACGGGCAATTGCTTCTTCGATTCTTTCCCCGTCCAGTTCGTGCCGCCCTTTTTCGGGGTCACGCCGCCGACGAACTGACTGCCGTACAGCAGACATTGATCGGTGTGGAAACTCCCCGCAGACCCCGTGATACCCTGGCAGATCACTTTGGTAGATGCGTCGACGAGAATGCTCATGGGTGGGTCTCGGTACTTTTCGGTTCGGTGGAACGCAACTGCCCGGCGAGGTACGCAACGAGCGCGTTACTCGATTGATACAAGTGACTCCGGTGCCCGGCGAGGGCGAGATAGCTGCCAAACGTGAAAAGCGCGAGCGGCGCGAGCCATTCGAGCTGCGAGAAATGAAAGGCACCGACGAGAAATCGTTTCTGGAAGTTTGAATTGAGTTGCATGCCTCGATTGGTCGAAACGACTAATGAGGGAGAACATGCGATACACGACATTACAGGCGGGGCGGTTCGTTGCGGCGATTGCGGTACTCGTTTATCATATAGCCTGTCACGGTCGGGATATCCTCGGTTTCGAGTCGAATCTCACCAGGCCGGTCCCCACTTACTATTTTCGTACATCGGTCATTTTCTTCTTCGCACTGTCCGGGTTCGTACTCGCGCACGGCATTCAAACGGCTTCGTTACGTCGGTTCCTCTCGTCGCGGTTGCTGCGTCTGTTTCCGTCGTATTGGCTGGCCGTGGCACTCGTTTGGTTCGTTCGCGAAATGGCCGTGCGGCCGTTACCCTGCGATTTCAAAAGTGTGATCTACGCCCTGACACTCTACCCAGCAGGGCCTGGCAGCGCCGCTTACGCGCTCGGCATCGAATGGACCCTCGTTTACGAACTCTTCCTCTCGCTCGCATTGATTCCGTTCGCGGCGATAAGCCGACGGTGGGGCCTCGGCCTCGGCACGGCCATCTGGCTGGCCGTCATCTTTGGGAAGACCATCGCCAACTCGGGAACGATGTTTCTGCCATTCCCAAAATCGACGGAGATCTCGTTCTCGGTGGCGAATGTCGCGTTCCTGTTGGGCGTGCTCGGTTACCTGTTGCACAAAAGCTCGCAAAAATTCGCTTGGGATTGCCGGTTATCGTCATCGCGGCCATGTGGCTCGGTGCGGAGTTCGCGAACACCCACGCGGGGTGGTCGATGTGGTGCCAATCGTTGGGCACGATGGCCGCGGTCAGTTTTATTGCAACGGGCAAGCAACTCGACGCGAAGAATGCGTTCGTAAAAGCGGGCGATTGGTCGTACGGAATCTACTTGATGCACGTCCCCGTTATGACAGCAATCTTCGTGTTGTCGTCCGAGTATTACGGCATCTCGAACTCACTCGCGGTTTTGATACTCGGTGGCATTATCGCGTGCGTGGTCAGCGCCACCTACGGCGAAATCGAATGGCGAGTCTATCGCAAACTCCGCGCGATGGGGCATCGCAAAGTCTTGGTACTGCCACTTTCGACGCCAATCGAGATTCGCCGCGCGGCATAGAGTGCATTTTCGCGGGTTCCCCTTGCTTGCGCAGCGGGCTAACAAAACCAAAAACGTTTTTGCGATTCCCAGAAATAGTCACTCTCGAAATGCGTATCGGCTTATCTTACAGTGAAAGGAACTGTGCAATTTCGGCGACACTACGAACATCACCACTATGTCACTAACGATTGACTCGCCCGTTCGTGCTCGATTCGACCCCGAGCGGTGGGCATGGCTGATTGCGCCGATCGGTGCGATTCTCGTCGCGCTGGCGTTTACGGTGTCGCCGTTACTCGCGGTGGTCGGCGTGGGGTTGTTGGCGTTATCGTGCGTGACGGCGGAGCGGGAGTTCTTGCTGTTCGGGCCGTTTTTGAAGCTCGAACTCACGCGGATGTCGCGTAAACAGCGGATCCACCTCTGGCGACCAATCGTTGCGGCGGCGATGGGGCTGCCCGTGCTCGTTCTCTATTTCGCCACATTCAGCGAATCGTCATCTGGCGACGTCACTCCGACGCAAGCGAAAATGATTGCCAGTGGTGGCTTCGCGATTTTGTTCTTTTACCTCTGCCTCATCTGCGGTTCGGCGGGCCTCACGTATCTTTCCTACGCGATTGCCGAAGATCGCGAATCGAAGCGGATGGACTTCGTGCTCGTCACCGATTTGCGCGGCCGCGAGCTCGTCATTGGCAAACTCTTCGCGCGTGCGGTTGGCATGGCGATGTACATTCTGCCTGCGGTACCGATCATCCTTTCGCTGCCGCTGCTGTTCGGCGTCGAGCCGGAAATCATCCTTTACACGTTCGGCTATTTCAGTGTCACCATGCTGTCACTCGCGGGGCTGGCTGCACTCGGCTCGGTGAAGGCGGCAACGAAAAAGGCGAGCGGTGGCTGGATTCTCAAGTACGTGATTCCGTATCTGGCGTTGAGCTTCGGCTTGCAGATGTTGCAAAATTACCCGTCGATCTGGTTTTTTCCCGGCGCGCCGAACCGTGTGCCAACGGTTGCGGTGAGCGATGTCGTCGACTGGATCGCGACGGGTAACCTCGTCGCGCGGCTCACAACGTGGTTCCGAGTGGCGGGCGGTGGCGTTGCGGGGATCGCCCGCGATTTCCCGGCGTATGCCGCCTTCCACACCGCCGTCGGCTTGCTCGCGTGTATGCGGGCCGCGACGCTCTTACGCGCATTCTCCGCCGACGAACGTGTGGCGGGTGGCGGCAAAACCAACGAGGAGGCACGAACGGTGCGCCCGCCCATCGACGATTTCCCGATCCGCTGGAAGGAGCAATTCTGCAACCCGCTCATTGCGAAATTCGGCAACATGAAGCGTGCGAACCGCCTATCGTTTATCGTCTTGTTTGGGATCC
This sequence comes from Limnoglobus sp., assembly GCA_043726085.1. Classification (GTDB taxonomy): domain Bacteria; phylum Planctomycetota; class Planctomycetia; order Gemmatales; family Gemmataceae; genus Limnoglobus. The sequence continues at coordinate 17,756 of JAYSKW010000434.1, read as the reverse complement.
CGACGGCCGCATTCCTCGCTGCTTCCGTGTCGGATGTTGGCGGATACGGGAAGGATATTATTGCGGGTGCGCGATTTTACCCGATGTTGATCGTCGTGTTGATGATGTCCTCCGCGAGCGGGTACGGCATTTACTCGATTGCCCAGGAACGCGAGCGCGACACACTGACGAGCCTGTTGCTCACGCCGATCGAGCCAAAAGAAATCATGGCGCAAAAGCGACGCGGCATACTCGGGTTAACGCGAGGCATCGCGATCGCTCTGGTACTCACGAGCATCGGGCCGATTGCCTGCGGTGCGTGGGCGTGGTGGGCGTATCCAGTGCTGTTTGCCTTCGCGATCGAACTCACGTTCATCGGCGTGGCGCGCGGCATGTTGCAATCGGCGAATGCGCCGACGGTTGAAGTCGCCCAGCGACGCAACGGCTGGCAGACGCTGATCGGCTTGGTCGTGGGAAGCGCACTCTTCGGGCTGTTGATTTACATCACGGGTGGGATGGATTCGCCGCTCAAGTATCTCTTCGTGGGGCTAATTCCACCGGCAGCCGTCATCGGCCTCGGTGCTGCGCAGGAGGTGCCGTTCAAAGATTTGTGGCTCTATGCCGGTGGGTATGTCTTGGGGTTCTTCAGTAATTTGCTGATCGCCCGTTGGCTGTGGCGAATGGCGGTGCGGCGGTTCGAGGCGGCGTGCGATCCGGCAACCGAGGCGGGGCCGTTGCTCGACCGTAGCGCCAACGAGCGGGAGACACCGAATGCCGGGGGCTAGTCTGCTTGCGATCATCGCACTCGCGTTGGCGTTCGGCGCGAGTTGCACGGTACTCCCCGGCATCGTGATGAAGCTCGTCGCGAACTATCGGCGATTGCGCGGGCGTCCGTACGATTCGCCGTCGATTGTCGGGCCGCTGTTCGCCGTCGAAATGCTGCGGCTGGCACGCGGCGGCGTGCATCTGCGGTTGCGCGTGCTCTACGCTGTGTTGCTGATGATCGGGTTGCTCGCGACTTACGTGCGCGAGTTTAAGGAACTCAGCCCGATCGAATTGATCGTCGGCCACGACGTCGTCTTTCCACTCGACCGCATGGCGAGTTTTGCGGCATCGTTCGCGCAGATGTTTTTTATCTGCCAGCTGATTGCGTTGTCGCTCATCACGCCGGTGCTTGCGGGCGGTGCGATTATCGAGGAAAAAGATCGCCTGACGATCGATTTCCTGCGGGCGTCGTTATTATCGAACCGCGAAATCATCGTCGGTAAGTTACTCGCGCGGCTCGTGTACATCTTCGGCTTCGCGATGACTGGCCTGCCGATACTCACGCTAACGATGCTGTTCGGCGGCATCGATGGCACCGTGCTCGTCGTCTGCTTCACCGTCGCGTTCATCTCAACGCTAAGCCTCGCCACCTTTTCGATGTGGACATCGACACGCTCGGAGACGTTGCGACCGGTGCTCGTCAATTCCTACATCGTCGTGGTTTTTCTGGCGGCGGTGAGTTGGTGTTGCGTGTCGTTTGCGGGTCCACAGTATATGTTGTCGCCGTTCGTAATGACCTTCGGTGCTTTAAACGATGTGCCACTACGCAAATGGACGGGGTTGAACCTCGAAGCGGCCACCGTGATCTTCGTAATACTACACGGCATCACGTCGCTCTTCTTTACGCTGCTGGCACTCGGTGGCATTCGCACGTACCTCATGAATGCCCCGCAGCCCGTTCCACGCGCCGCGCCAATCATCAACGAAGACGACCCATCGAAACCGCGCTGGGTGCTTCAACCCGAAGTCGAACCGCTTGAGGAAAACAACCCGTCGAAACCCCGCTGGGTACCTCAACCCGAAGTCGAACCGCCCCGCCGCGAACGAGCGCCGCTGCGGTTGAAGCCCGTTCCGCCGATGCGCAAAGAGGACGACCCGTTGTTGTGGAAAGAACGCCACTTCGCGGACCGCACGGCCAACCTCGATCGCAGCCTTCAGAAAGGCTGCTTGTTCGGCGGTCTTGCCGTATTTGCGGTACCGGTCGGGTTGGGGATATTCATGGCGATGATGAAACTCATCGTGAATGGAGATAGCCCGTCGCCATTCGTGACCCCCCTGTTGTTCGCTGCGGCACTGGCTGCCGTCGTGGCGTTCGCGCCGTTCGCGGGAATGATGGCGACATCGACCGTCGTCCGCGAACGCAAGCGACAAACGCTCGATTCCTTGCTGATTCTGCCGATCGATCGCGTCGACATCCTCTGGGCGAAAGTCCTTGCATCGGCGTTGTGGCTGAAACCGTGGCTGATCGGCCTCGCGATCTTCGCCGCCTTCGCGGTCGTCACGCGCAGCATTCACCCCGTCTGTTGCGTCGTCGTGGGTATACTCATCGCGGCGATGATTGCGTTCGCGCTTTCGCTCGGCATCTGGCTCTCGGTGCGTTGCCTGACCGTGGCGCGGGCTGCCACGTGGTATCTCGTGATCCTCGCAACAATCTTCGCGCTGCCACCGATGCTCGGGGTATTCTTCCGCTTCGACGCATGGGAATGGTTTGGCATCGAAGAAGTTGACCAGTACATCGAAGCGCTCAGCCCGCCACTCGCCGTCGATGCACTCGTTCGCGAGTGGAACACAGCGACACGACGCACGCGCAACAAACACATGCCCGCGATCTGTGGCGGTCTGATGGCCACGATCTCGCTCATACTCAGCGCATTCGCCTTGTGGAGAAGTGCCAAGTCCCACTTCGAGAACGAGGGGAGATAACGATGATTAACGAGCCACCGAGTTCATCTCGGGAGTTTCACACCGACAATCAGTTATCTTCGATCTTCGGCAACCGCCCCGGCGTCAGCGGTGCCCCTGCCGCGTCGAGCTTCTTTTCCAACGTTGGCACGTCCATTTCAATCATCGCCTTCAACTCGACGAGTAGCGCCGTCAGTTCCTTCGTGGCGGCTGCGTACGAGGCCTTCTGTGTTTCGGTCGGCTTCGCCAGTGCATCCGAGTTGGCGTTTGCCGCGTAGTTCACCCGTTGCGAAACCGAATCGGGCACGTTCTCGTTGCGCGCGGCGAGCACGCGATCCCCGTTGAGTTTTCGCTGCAAGACTTGCAACTTCGTTTGCAATAGCCGTACGGCTTCCTTCGCCGGCTCATCGACTCTCGGTGCATGATCGAACGCTTTGCGAATCAGATCGAGCTTCGTGGCGAGGTCGTTTGCCGCACTCGACGTGCCGACCAACGTGCGACGTAGCCCCTTCACTTTGGTTTGGAATGCGGCGATGTCCACGTAGTCCGCGCCGGTGAGTGGCGTCAACGGATCGGGTTTAATCGCGAACTCGATCGGTGGCGCGAGTGGTGTTCGCTTCGCGCCAATTCGGCGAACGAGCGTCGCGCGATACCGGCCCGGCATCGTCAGCGGACCTCCGCCGGAATCGTCGTCGCCCACCGTCACGCCCGATTCGCGCAAGTCCCACGTCACGCGGTGGACGCCCGCCGCACTCGGGACACTCACTTGCCGCAACACGTCGTTGTTGAAGTCCGTAATCTGCAATACCGTGCTGATCGCTTCCTCTTCCGTCTCGGCCCGCAGTTCGTCCTGCGTTGCGTACGGCAGAGGCTTCCCCGCTTTCTCTGCGTCGCGCTCGGCGTCTTTCCGCTTCGTTTTCAGGCTTTTCGGCGCATCCGCAAGATGCACCGTGAACGTGGTGCCGTAGGCGGGGTTCTCGGTGGTGTAGAACGAAGCCCCCTGAAACGCCTTGCCGCCGCCGCCGTATTGTGCCGACGGAATGTACAACATCGTGTCGCGAACCGAACACAAATGCGCGGGCAGTGCGAGCGTCGCCGGTGTCAGTTCGCGGAGCGGGCGGATGTCGTCGATGACGTAAAAGCCGCGCCCGAAGGTACCGACGACGAGGTCGTCGTTCGCTTTTTGAATCGCCAAGTCTTTCACCTGAATCGTCGGTAGGCCGTTCTTCATGCGGTGCCATTTCTTGCCGCCATCGACCGTTGCGAACAGCCCGAACTCCGTGCCGCAGAACAGCAAGTTCGGGTTCACGTGATCCTCGGCAAGGCAATACACCGTGCCGCGTTCGGGCAGGTCGCCGACGATCGAAACCCAGCTTCGACCAGCATCGCTGCTCTTCAGCAAGTACGGTTTGAAGTCCGCATTCTTGTGCGCATCGAACGACGCATACACCGTGAACGGCTCGAACTGCGACGCGACGATTTTGCTGACGTACGTCTTCTCGGGCACGCCGGGGAAGGTTTCGATTTTGCGCCACAACTGCCCGCCATCTTCACTGACCTGAATCAGGCCATCGTCGGTGCCGACGTACAACACGCCTTCTTTCACAGGCGATTCGGCGAGTGCGACGATGTTGCCGTAGAAGCTCGTCGAGACGTGTTTCGATACGGCATCGGGGCCCCAGACCTTGCCCATGACGGGTAACTTGTCGCGATCGAGTTGCCGCGTGAGATCGCCGCTAACGGGCTTCCACGTGTCGCCACGGTCGTCGCTGCGGAAGAGTTTGTTCGCGGCGAAGTAGAGCCGTTTCGGGTTGTGCGGGCTGATGGCGAATGCGGCATCCCAGTTCCATCGGAGTGGCGGTTCGCCGGGGGCGGCCTGCGGTTGGATATCGACGCTGTTGCCCGTTTTGCGGTCGAATCGGCAAAGTCCGCCGTACTGATATTCGCCGTAGACAGTGTTCGGGTCGGTCGGATCGACTTTGCAATGGAAGCCATCGCCGCCCTGCACGACGTACCAATCGGCGTTGGTGATGCCGTTGCGGCTGCGCGTTCGCACCGGGCCACCGAGCGTGAAGTTATCCTGCGTGCCGCCGTAGATATGGTAAAACGGCCCGCTCGCCGGGTTCTGATCGACGCCGATATCGTAGAACTGCGTGACGGGTAAGTTCGATTTGAAGTGCCAGTTCGCGCCTTTATCGAAGCTCTCGTAAATGCCGCCATCGCAGCCGACGAGATAATAATTCGGCTGATTCGGGTCGATCCAAATTTCGTGGTTATCGACGTGCTTGTTGCCTTCGCCGAGGTTGCGGAGCGTCGCGCCGCCATCGTCGGAAACTTGAATGAACACGTTCATCGCATAGAGGCGATCCTTGTTGACGGGATCGACGACGAGGTGCGCATAGTATTGGGCCTGAGCATCGAACGGGTTGCGTTTCTCCCAGGTGATGCCGAGGTCGGTACTGCGGAAAATGCCACCCGCTTTGTCGCCCGCCTCGACGATCGCATACAGCGTGTCGGGTGCGGTCGGTGCCATCGCCAAACCGATACGGCCGACGTCGCCACCGGGTAAACCGCCGCCGAGTTTCTTCCAAGTTTTGCCACCATCGATCGAGCGATGCACGCCCGAACCCGGCCCGCCGTTGATGAGCGTCCAGACGTGTCGCCGACGCTGATAGCTCGCCGCAACGATGATGTCCGGATTCCGCGGATCGACGACGAAATCGGTCACGCCGGTGTTCTCGTCAATCGTCAGGATTCGCGTCCAGTTCTTACCGCCATCGCTGGTTTTGTAAAGTCCGCGCTCGCAACCCGGCCCCCAGAGTGGCCCTTGTGCCGCCACATAAACCGTATCCGAATCGCGCGGATCGACGACGATTTTGCCGATGTGCTCGCTCGTTTTGAGGCCGACATTCGCCCACGATTTGCCGCCGTCGATGCTCTTGTAAACGCCATCGCCATACGCCACGCTGCGTTGGCTGTTGTTCTCGCCGGTACCCACCCAGACCACGTTCGGATTCTTCGGGTCGAGCACCACGCAACCGATCGAATACGAACCTTCACCATCGAACACCGGTTGCCACGTCGTCCCCGCGTTGGTCGTTTTCCACACACCACCGCACGCAACCGCCACGTAGTAATTCGAGCGATCCTTCGGGTTGACCGCGAAGCCGACGATCCGCCCCGAAGTCACCGCCGGGCCGACACTCCGCAACCGCAACGCACCCACCGGCGGCGCGAGTTCGGCTTTCTTCGTTTCCACGACACGCGGCATCGGTGCAGTGGGAACTTGTGCCGTGGAACCGATGGCGACTAGCAATGCAAGCGGGAACATCCGGGAACCTCAAGGCGACGATAAAGTGTGAAGAATCGTAGTGTAGTCGAAGGCCGTGCAAACGTCGCCTGCCCGTTTGTAGGGGTACTGCGGACACCCTCTTTCCGACTCCGCGTTGACACGCTCATTTTTTCGATGGTACTCTGTGCGCGGATTCCACCCCACATGAGTAGCCACGTGCTGAACCGCTCCGAGCGATACCATGCGATCATTCGCGGCGAACGCAGCGTCGTCGGCTACGTTGCTCGCGTCGGTCTTTGCGTGCTGAGTGTGCCGTACCGTATCGGTGTCAGCATCCGAAATCGACTGTTCGACAACGGCCATCGCAAGGTGCATAAGCTCGCGGTGCCGGTGATTAGTATCGGGAACATTACGCTCGGCGGAACGGGGAAAACGCCGTGCGTCGAGTACGTTGCGCGCTGGTGTGCGGACCACGGCAAGCAGGTCGCGATACTCAGCCGCGGCTATGGCAGCGACAGTGGGCCGAACGACGAGGCGATGGTACTCGAAGAAAACTTGCCCGATGTGCCGCACTTGCAGGGCATCGATCGCGTCGCGATCGGGACGACGGCCATCGAAGAACTCGAAGCCGAGTTACTCGTTCTCGACGATGGTTTCCAGCACCGCCGATTGCACCGCCAATGCAACATCGTGCTGATCGACGCGACCTGCCCGTTGCCGACACTGCGAATGTTCCCGCGCGGCACACTCCGCGAACCGATCCACCAACTGCGTCGCGCCTCCGCAATCGTCATCACACGCTGCGACGTGGCCAGTGTCGTAGCCGCACGCGAACAGCGAGCATGGTTGAGCGAACGATTTCCGGGCAAACCGATCGCACTCGCGGAACACGCCCCGACCGAACTGGTCGGAATCGATGCGGCAATGTCGTTTGAAGAGCTTCGCGGTAAGACCGTGGCGGCGTTCTGCGGCATCGGTAACCCCGATAGTTTTCGACGCACGTTGGAAAGTCTCGGCACGACGCCGATCACGTTTCGGACTTTCCCCGATCATCATGCTTACACCCGCAGCGATGTCGAAGAACTGACAAAGTGGGCGAGCGTGCAACCGGTCGGCACGCAGATCGTCACAACCCAAAAGGACTGGGTGAAACTCCGCGTGGCCAAGTTGGGCGGGAAGCCGCTGTGGGCGTTGAAGATCGCATTTCGGATCGTCGAAGGCGAATCGGCGTTGCACGAATTGTTGCAAACGGTTCTGGAGTCGTGCGATCTTTCCGAACCGCCGACGACCTTGAGTGAGTAGCAAAATCGAGGCAGGGATGCGGACGATTGCTCTATTTTTACCAAACTGGATTGGCGACGTGGTGATGGCCACACCCGCCATACGGGCCGTTCGTGCGCGTTACCCGAACGCGAAATTGCTCGCCGTGTGCAAGCCGTACGTCGCCGATACGCTCGGTGGCTCGCCGTGGTTCGACGACGTGATTCCCTTCGATAAACGCGGCCCGACCGCCGCACGATTCTGGTCGGTCGTTTTGCGATTACGGCGTGAAGCCACCGATGCCGCGATCTTGTTTCCGAACTCGTTTCGCCCTGCACTGGCAGCGAAACTCGCCGGTTGCACCCGCATTGTTGGCTACGCACGATATGGCCGCGATGTGCTTTTGTCGGATCGCTTGTATGCGAAACGGAACCCGGATGGCCGACCGAAACCGATGCCGATAGTCGACGATTACAACCGCCTCGCCGAGACGCTGGGGGCGAATGCACCCGGCCATAACCTCGAGTTGTTCACGACACCCGAAGACGAACGACGGGCCGATTCGTTCTTTCGCGAATCGAACTTGTTGCAGTTCGACGAGATCATCGGCCTGAATCCGGGTGGCGCGTTCGGTGCATCGAAACATTGGCCGAGCGAGTCGTTCGCGAAAGTCGCACGCGATTTTGCATCGGATCGTTCGCGTGGCGTCGTCGTACTGTGCGGGCCGAGCGAACGGGAAGAAGCCCGCACGATTGCCACTTCAGCGGGTTTGCCGAACGTCGTGCCGATGAGTGACACCGCACTGTCAATCGGCCTCACCAAAGCGATCGTTCGGCGGTTGCGATTGTTAATTGCGACCGATAGCGGGCCGCGGCACTTCGCCGCCGCGTTCGGCGTGCCAGTCGTGACGCTGTTCGGTCCGACGCACATCGGCTGGACCGAAACGTACTACGCGAAGGCCGTTCACCTCCAGGAAACGGTGCCGTGCGGGCCGTGCCAACAGCGCGTCTGCCCGCTCGGGCACCACCGCTGCATGACCGAACTTTCGCCGGAAAAAGTGATGCGCTCAGCGCAGACTCTCCTCGCACGCCACACACCGATCCCTAGGGAGCTTCGCCATGCTTGCTAACTTGATGCCACCACTGGCGATCCTCTCCGAACCGATCATCGTCGACCACACCGAGCCGCAATCGGGCGGCTTCCTCGTCGTTCACCCACGCTACCGTGGCTGGTTGTCGCGTTGCGGATTCTCGACGCCAACCGCGATTCTCGACCTGCCCGGCGAGATCGTTTCCGGCCATCCGGATCGCCACGTGGTGCGCGTGTCGATCTGCTCCGGGACGGGTTCGCGAACGGTCTACTTGAAGCGCGAACACCACACGGGTTTACGCATCCGGTGGAAGAACGCCCGTGCCGGTTTCGGCTGGGTGTCGCGTTCGGAGCGCGAAGGGAAAACGCTAGAAACGCTGGAGAAACGGGGTTTGGCCGCGCCGCAATGGATCGCCTACGGTGCCGATGCCAAGGGGCGTTCGTTCGTGCTCGTCGACGAACTCGCGGGTTCGATCGAATTGCGCGACATGCTCGCGGATGGCGATTTACAGAGTGGGGATCGCCGACAAATCGCTCAGCGCCTGGGGCGTGCCATTGCGGAAATTCACGAGGCTGGGTTCGCCACGCCGGACCTCTCGGCGAAACATGCGTTCGTACGCAAAGGCACATTCGCGCCGACGATCATCGATTGGCCGTCGGCGATTCCGCGAGCAAAAATCGAACCGTACGACCGCGTTAAATCGCTCGCGTTGTTGTCCGCAACCGTCGCGGACGTGCTCGCTTCGCCCCGCGATCGCTTGCGATTCTTGCATTCGTATCTCCGCGCGATCGAAGCCATGCAACCCGTGCGATTTTCGATGTTCGCGAAAACAATTCACGCGGAAGTGCGGGCAATGCAAGACCGCCCATCGGTGATCGACCAACGCCAACCGCGCCGCATGGGTTGCGAACAAAAGTTGGTTTGGCTCGCCGGCGAGGAAGTGTGTGCGGTGCCCGGAGTCGCCGCGATCTGGCCGACACCCGCAGTGTGTGGCCCGTTTTACCCGATGCGACACGAAGCGGTACACAATGGCCAGCCGATTGGAATTCGCTTGGTCGATAGTCGTTCGTGTACGCTCGTTCGATTTCGCAGCACGAACCCAGTCTCGCGAATCGCAGCGAAAATCCGCGGGCGAAGTTGGCGTTCTCCAGCGGCGAAGTGGGCGCGAATGTTGTTTGCCCTCGAACGATTCGGCGTCGATGTGCCATCGCTGCTCGCGTTCGGACAACGAATGCCATCGGCATTGCGTTCCGAGTCGTTTCTGGTTTATGATCTCCCCGATACCGCACAAACGCTCGGCGAATGGTTGAATCGTTACCAAACGACCGACCACGAACGACGACGGATCGCGTTCCAACTGGGGGCACTCATTCGCACGATTCACGAAGCAAATTGCGAAGTCGGTGGCTCGCCAGCGGCTTTCAAAGTGACTCAAACGGGCCGCGAACGGCGCTTGATCGTCGATCCAATTGCGGGTGTGCGACGTATCCGAAAGAGCGATCCTTCGCGTTGCACGAACGATTTGGCAACGATTATCGCCGCGATTCACCCGCGATTGTCGAAGGCGGATGCGATGCGAGTCGTGAAGGGATATGGCGTCGGCGACACGAAAAATACACCAGCGGCCCGCGACTTCACGGCCCGCGTTTTCCGTCGGGTATTCGGTCGATGACACCGCTACTGACATACGAGCCACCCTTGATTCATACGTTTTTCGGCCGTCTGATCGGTACGAGTCGTCGCGTCCACGAGGCCGCCGACTTCGTCGATTTTGCCGGTGACCAATGGGCCGAGCGGATCATGTCCGAAGTGATTCGCGATCAGTTCCACGAGAAGCAAGGGCGGACGATCAGCCGCTGGACGCTGACCGCCAACGATGGCCGCACGCTCACCGTTTACCTGAAACGACATTACGTGTTACCGCGAGTCAACGGCCTGCTTGCGGCGCTGTTCCCACGCCATGCGTGGTCGACGGGGTTGCAAGAATGGGAGCACCTCGAGTGGGCGAAATCGGTAGGCATCCCCGTGCCGCGCCCGATTGCAGCTGGCGAACTTCGCGGGCCGTGGGGGCAACTTCAGAGCTTCCTTGCGGTCGAAGAATTAACCGGCATGTTGCCTTTGCACGAAGCAATTCCGTTGGCAGCCGAGCGATTGAATGCGACAGACTTCGCACATTGGAAATCGCGGCTCGTCGTGGAAATCGCGCAGTTGGCACGCGAACTTCATCGCCGTCGCACGTTCCACAAAGACTGTTACCTGTGCCACTTTTACTTGTTGCGCAACGACTGCATGCGCGTGCCTGAAACGTTCCGGTTGCAGATCGCCATGATCGACTTTCACCGCCTCGCACGGCACCGGATTGGGTCGCGTTGGTACCAAGTGAAAGACTTGGCGCAGCTACTCTTTTCGACGGTCGGCGTGTACGGCATTACCGACCGCGACCGATTGCGATTCTGGAAACATTACCGTGCCGGTGACTGGACCGGCTCGAAGTCGCCACGCGGATGGATCCGCCACGCGGTCGAACGGAAGTGCCAACTGTACGACCGACATAACCGCCGCAAGCAAGCCCGCACCGCTTCGAAGAGTTGAACATGGAAGTTGCCCTCTGTTACCCGAGTGTCCTCCCGGCCCGCGGCGGTTGCGAAACCTACATCGCCGACTTCGCGCGTCGCCTCTCGCGGGATGGGCACGGCGTCCACCTCGTGGCGTCCGCGTGGGACAGCGCCGCACTGCCGCCGTCCACACACTTCCACCGCATCGACAGCCCCACCGGCCCGCGTTTCCTGCGACCGTGGCGGTTCGCTGCGGCTTGCGAACAAGCCCTCAAACGCATCCCGCACGACATCAGTATCGGCTTCGATAAGACGTGGGGCCAAGACATTCTCTTCCCGCAAGGTGGCCTCCACGCGGCGACGCAAACGCACAATCTCCGCAAGTATCCGAACCGCATCGTGCGTTCCCTCGCCGCCGTCGGCAAGTGGTTCGATCCCGCGAATTGTTCGTACTCGTGGCTCGAGCGCAAGCAGTATCTCGGCTCGAAACGCCCGACGATCCTCGTGAACAGCGCGATGGTTCGCGGTCACTTCGAGCAATACTACGGCGTACCCCCCGAGACGTTGCACGTCATTCACAGTGCGATCGACCCGCTGCGATTCCATGCCGACGACCGCCTCAAACGCCGTGCGGAGGAGCGAGACAGTTGGGGCGTCGACCCATCCACGACCGTCGGCCTGTTCGTCGGAATGAACTACCGCCTGAAGGGCCTGGCCCCGCTTCTGCACGCGGTGGCCGCGATGCCCGCGGAGCGAAAATTCCGCCTCGCCGTCGTGGGGCACCGGAAGTTTGCCAAGTACGAACGACTCGCGGAATCGCTGAAGATTCGCGACCGCGTCCACTTCATCGGCTTCCGTGCCGACCCAAAAAAGGCTTATTTCGCAGCCGATTTCCTCGTTCATCCGACCTTCTACGATCCGTGTTCGCTCGTCGCGCTCGAGGCGTTCGCGTGTGGCTTGCCCGTAATTACGACGCGCTTCAATGGCGTAGCCGAACTCATGCCCGCTAGTTCGCCGTACGTGATCGACGACCCGCACGATGCCCGCGACTTGGCCCGCGCGATGACCGCACTCACCGATGGGGCCAACCGGCAAGCCGCCGCGCAAACCGCCCGCGAAATCTCGAAGGCATGGACTTTCGAGCATCACTACCAGCAGTTCATCGCGTTGCTCGACGACGTTCGCGGCCTCAAACGCGCCGCCTGATTCGTATCATTCACGTGTACCGAACTCGTGACCCCAGCGATACGAACCGATGGCGATAGTGGGACTCTCCTGGCTGTGCTGCTACCTCGTCGGGGCGTTGCCGTTCGGCTACCTCGTCGGTCGGCTGCGCGGCGTCAATCTCTTCCAGGTCGGCAGTGGTAACATCGGCGCGACCAACGCGGGCCGCGTTCTCGGCCGCAAGTTCGGCATCCTCGTTTTCGTGCTCGATTTTCTCAAGGGCGTGGTCCCCGTCGCGCTCATCCATCGCATTCTCGAACCGTATACTGACATTGGCTTGTCACCCGCATCGATTCGCGTCGGGGCGGCCACGGCCGTTTTTCTCGGGCATTTGTTTCCCATCTACCTGGGGTTTCGCGGGGGCAAAGGTGTGGCCACGGGTGCCGGTGCGGTGGCGGTGTTGATGCCGTTGCCGACGATATGCGCCTTCGGAACGTGGGTGCTTTGCCTGTTCGGTTGGCGGATGGTTTCACTCGCGTCGATCGCCGCCGTCGTCGCACTTTCGCTGTGCCGAATCGCATTCACGGCACATCCATTTGGAAAAATCGAACTCGTTACCACTGCGTTCTGCCTCATCGGTTCGCTGTTCGTTGTGGTGAAACATCGTGCGAATATCCGACGCATTCGGAACGGCACGGAAACTCGAATCGGAGACTTTGCCATGCGCGCGATTGCCGTTCGGAGCCTGCACGTGCTGGCCATCGGTTTCTGGTTCGGCGGGGCGGGCTTCTTTAATTTTGTCGCCGCGCGTTCGCTGTTTCCGTCGTTTGAAGCGGTCGTCGCGAGATCGCCGAGCGACCGCACCGCGTTCATACCCATCGTCCCGCAGGGTACTTCAGACGAAGCGAAAAAGAAGCTAGCGAGTGCCCTGGCGGGTGCAGCCGTCGGACCGATTTTCCCGCAGTATTACGCGATGCAATTGATATGCGGCACAATTGGCCTCATCACCGCGATCAGTTGGTGGAACGCCGAACCGCCTACGCGCGTCCACCGTCGGCGCGTCACTGTCATCGGGCTGGCACTCTTAACGGTAATCGTCGGTTGGTGGGTGTCGAGCATCGTCGGGGAACTGCGGCTCGCGCGGTTCGACCCCGACCCGATTGCGGCGAAAATAGCGAGCGATGCCTTCACGACGTGGCACTTCGTCAGCCTCGGGCTCAGTATGGTGGCGGTGCTACTCAGTGGGGTCGCGCTCGCAATGGCCGGGCGTATGCCTAATTCCCCAGCGGCTCCTGCTGCGTGAGGCAATGCAGCGTGCCGAGGCCGTAGACGAGATCGACCGAGTGGATGCCGATGACATCGCGATCGGGGAAGCAGTCCGCGAGGATGCCGAGCGCGATGCGGTCGTTCGGGTCGTTGAATGTCGGCACGATGACGACGCCATTCGCGATGTAAAAATTCGCATAACTCGCGGGCAGGCGTTGGCCGCTGAGCACTAGTGGCGACGGCATCGGCAACTCGACGACCGTGCATTTCCCGCCGCGCAAACGATCCCGATTCTCGTTCAAGATCTCGTGATTCTCGTCGTCGCGACTGCTTTCGATGGCAACGAGGATCGTCGTCGGATTGACGAAGCGTGCGATGTCGTCGATGTGGCCGTGCGTATCGTCTCCGACAATCCCGCGATGCAGCCAGATGACTTCCGATACGCCGAGGTACTCGGCAAACACCCGTTCGTAGTCATCGCGATTCAACCCCGGATTGCGCTCTTGAATACTGCTTAACAAGCATTCTTCGGTCGTCAGCAACTGCCCGGCCCCGTTAACATCGATACTACCGCCTTCGAGTACGAGCCGCGTTTGCCCGTGCATCGGTTGCCTCGAGGGCAGTCCGAGTTTGCGGGCCACAATCGACGGAATTGCATCGTCGAGTTGCCAATCGGGGTATTTCGCCCAGGCGTTGAACCGCCAATCGAGTGCGGTTCGCTGGCCTGCCGCTTCGACGAAAATCGGCCCCGAATCGCGGAGCCAACTGCGGTTCGTCGGGATTTCGTGCAACTCGATATTCGCGATGTCCGCACCGACACGGTGCAGTGTCCGTTGCACAATATTCGACTGGGCCGCATCGCGAACGACGATGTTCACCTTCTCGTATCGGCTCAGCGTGCGGGCGATCTCGCCGTACACCCAGCCGATGGTTGCGAACTTGCCCGGCCAGTCCGATAGCCGGTGTGGCCAGGCAATCCACGTGCTTGCGTGCGGCTCCCACTCGGCAGGCATTCGATATCGAACCATCTGCATGTCTCATTTCCATGGGTATTGGTACAATCTACACTTACGACCCAACGCCGTCCGCTCGTTGACTCTGGCGCAACGGGCTGGTAAGTTTTTAATATTGAGCAGTATTTGCTACTTTTTAATTGACGCAGCTATGACTCCGACAAAAACAACGTTGATTTTCGATCGTTGCCAGACCGCGATCGGCTACCGCTTCCGCAACCTCGATTTATTGAAGGCGGCGCTCACGCACACATCGGGGGCAAACTCGCGTGCGGCATCGAACGAACGATTGGAATTTTTTGGCGATAGCGTGCTGGCGCTCGTCACCTGCGAGTTGCTGTTTCACCTCTACCCGAACTACGACGAAGGCGACATGACGAAGGTGAAGTCGTCGGTCGTCAGCCGAAAAACCTGTGCGAAGTTCAGCCAGGAACTCGGCCTCGGTGCGTACCTCATCGTCGGCAAAGGCGTGATGGATCAGGGCGATATTCCATCGAACATGCTGGCGAACGTGTTCGAGTCGTTGGTGGCCGCGATTCACATCGACGGCGGCTGGGACGTGGCGAAAAAGTTCGTGTCGCGGTTCGTCGAGCCGGAAATCAAGCTCGTCGCCGACGATGCAATTAACAACAACGCGAAGTCGGCCCTCCAGCAAGTCGCGCAGCGCGAATACGGTGGCACGCCGCGATACTACATGCTCGATGAACAAGGCCCGGACCACGACAAATGCTTCAAAATCTCGGCGGAGGTGAACGATCATTATTTCCCCGCCGCATGGGGCCGCACGAAGAAGGAAGCCGAACTGCGTGCCGCGATGAACGCACTCGCCGACATTGCCGACGACCCCATTCCTTACCCGTCGAACTGAGGATCCCCCGATGACTCGCCGAACGATGTGTGCGATTTTGTGCCTTGTTTTACTGACGAATACGGCAGTCCGTGCCGAAACGCTCGTGACGGTTTCGGCGGAAGGTGCCAAGCTGGTTGCACCGTTCGGCATCGATTTCGCGGCGGATGGCACGCTGTATTTCGTCGAAATGGTGAAAAGCGAACGGCTGCGGAAACTGGACGCGAAAGGCAACCCGATCACCCTCGCAGGCACGGGACAGAAGGGCTTCGACGGCAACGATGGCGCGGGTATCAAAGCCACCTTCAACGGCATGCATAGCCTCGCGGTGGGCAACGATGGCACGATCTATTTGGCCGACACGTTCAATCAGTGCATCCGCAAGTTCAACCTGAAATCGGGACTCGTGACCCTGTTCGCGGGCACCGGCGACAAAGGCTTTTCCGGCGATGATGGCACGCCAACCGATGCGAAATTCGATGGCATTCACTCGGTCGCATTCGATGCGAAGAAGGAAAACATCTACCTCGCGGATCTCGGGAATCGTCGCGTTCGCAAAATCGATCTGAAAGAAAAAACGGTAAAGACCGTCGCTGGCAACGGCGAAAAAGGCGTACCGAAAGATGGCGAACCCGCAATGAAGCAACCGCTCGTCGATCCCCGTGCCGTCGCCGTCGATTCCAAGGGCCGCATTTACATCATCGAACGCAGTGGGCACGCGCTGCGAGTCGTCGATACCGATGGCACGATTCGCACCGTTGCGGGTACGGGCAAAGCGGGTAAAGAAACCGTCGGTGGCGATGCCATGAAAGCGGCAATGAACGGCCCAAAACACCTCTGCATCGATCGCGACGATTCGGTGCTGATCGCCGACAGCGAGAACCATCGCATCCTGCGATATCAACCCAAAACGAAGACGATGATCCTCGTCGCGGGCATCGGCAGCAAAGGCAGTGCGGGCCTCAACGGGAACCCGCTCAAAGCCGAACTCAGCCAACCGCACGGCGTCACCGTTCACCCCAAAACCGGCGAACTCTACATCGCCGATAGTAGCAACAACCGGATCGTGAAAGTCGTGAAGTAAGGCTTCATTACCGTTGCGGTGGGGCCGCTTCGCGGATCGTCGCCCCCTTCTCGTCGCTGAGAACGAGGATCGCGAACCGCTCGATTGGCTGGCGTTCTAGCGTGCTAACCGAGGCGTAATCGAAGCGACCGCGGATGTCGGTATAGCCATCCTTGTGGAACTTTACCGTGCCATCGGCGAGTTTCGCGTACACCTTCACGTAGACTTTCGACAGTGGCTTGTCAGTCGCCGTCGCTTTCAGTTGGCCGTAACTTTCCGTGACTTTCACGTCCATCGCGTTGGCGTAATACGGCACGGATCGCGACTTGCCCGCCGCCGTAATTTCCACGAGTACGTTCCGCTTCACGAACTCGGCTGGCAGGTCGAACGCGAATTTCGCCTGTCCCTTCGGCAAGTTCACGATCCTCGTCAGGTTCGGCTTGATCGACGAGAACTGCCCACCCGATTGTTGCACGAACGGGTTCCGGCTAAACAACAGTTCGACGTCCATGAGGTAATAGTTCACCGTCACTTCGCTCACATTCTGTGAGTTCAAATTCACTTTGCCCGCATCGATCGTGAACTCGAAGCTCGGCTCGGTTGCGGCAAGGTTACCTTGGGCCTGATCGCGGTTGTCGACATCGTTCACCTTGCCCGCTTTGCCTTCCATTTCATCGATCTGGCTCGCGATCGTAGCAAATGCATTTCGCCATTTATCGACCGGATGGTTCGCGTACTGGATTGCCACCGCCCGCGCTTTCTTCGGCTCGTCGGTGAACAGGTCGAGGTACGCCGCACAATAATCGAACTGCAACCGCGTCGTCACTTTGTCCGCGTTCACCGTTGCGAATGTTGTCAGTGCCTCGTCGATTCGGTCTTGGAGTAGCAGGTAATAAGCCACGGCCAAACGGTCGGTATCGTCGAGGTCGCGACGATAGCTGAGCGACTTCAGGAAGGCGTGGTACTGCTGGTGCAATCGGTCGTTGACGATCTGGCGACGTTGGCCGAGAGCATGGGCACGCGCGT
The DNA here is from genome assembly GCA_043726085.1 of Limnoglobus sp. GTDB lineage: Bacteria > Planctomycetota > Planctomycetia > Gemmatales > Gemmataceae > Limnoglobus. Next base: position 474 of record JAYSKW010000434.1, on the reverse strand, counting down.
TCACCAACGGCTTATACTCGAGGTGTTCGTACTGATGTCGCGCCACCGGGTCGATCGTCACCAGTGGGCTAACCAGCGGTCCGCCGCACATGTTCAGCAGGGCGTCGGCGTGCATCAAGTACTGCTTCGCGGTCGGTAAATCCGCGTGGAGAATGCCGTACGACCAGAGTGTCGATTGATACAGGTGCCGTGCGTGGAGCAGCTTGACGATCGTTTCGTAGAAGTTGCGGTCTTTCATCCGGAACGCGATTTTGTCAAGGTTGAGTGCCGAGACATTCTCGCGATTCAGGAATGCGATCACCTCTTCGTTCGTGCCGTTTTGCGAGACATAATCCCACGATGTCGTGTCGAGTTTCGTCGGCTTCTCGACCACGGTGAACGTCGCCACGGGTGCCGCAATCACGAAGGTTTCGCCCTTGGCCACGTGGACGGGGAAGTGTGCGAACTGGCCGGGCTTCGGGAAGTAAAAGAAGT
>JAYSKW010000433.1:0-4422 GCA_043726085.1 Limnoglobus sp. | reverse complement strand
GTAAAAATCGCTGACGTAGAGTGCGCCATCGGGGCCGAGCTTGATGTCGGTCGGGCGGAACCACGGGTCCGAACTCACGAGGAAGTCCGGCAGTTCCTTGGCGACCGGCGTGCTGCCTTTCCATTCGATGCGGTCGATGTTGATGCGGTTGGTGACGACGTTGCCGAGGAACATGCAGCCGTTCCATTCCTTGGGAAAGTGGTCGGCGTCGTACCACGCGAGGCCGCACAACGCCGTGCTACCGTGATCGTGCCGCGTCACGTGCGGAGCATACCCGAGGCCATCGTGCGGCTTGCCGAAGCTGTCGTAGTACGCGCCTTTGATGAGCTGCGTGATCGGCTTCGAGTGACAATCGGCGGTGTAAAGGTTGAACCACGGGTCCGCCGTCATGCCGAACGGGTTGACCTGCCCGCGCGTGAAGACTTCGATCCGCGAACCATCCGCACGAAAACGGAAGGTGTTACCGCTCTGCATTTTCACTTCGTGGCCGTCTTTGCCTTTAACCGTGGATTCGTTCGAGAAGCCGTGGCACGCGTACACCCAGCCATCGGGCATCAGCGTGAACGAGTTCGTCATCCCGTGCGTATCGCGCGTACCGAACCCCGTGAACAGCACCTCGCGCAGATCGGCTTTGCCATTGCCATCGGTGTCGGTGAGTTTCAGAATTTCGCCGACGCTCGAGACGATGCAACTCTTGCCATCGGGCAACGGCAGAATGCCAATCGGGATGTTGAGTTTGTCGTCAAAGGTGGTGACGGTCTTCGCTTGACCATCGTTGCCGAAGTCGGAGAGGATAAAAATCTTGTCCGTGCTTTTGCCCTTCTCGGCGGCGAACGGGTAGTGGCGGCTCGTCGTCACCCAGAGCCGCCCTTTGGCATCGAAGGCGATCTGCATCGGCTTTTGGATCTGCACCTCGCTCGCCACGAGTTGCACCTCGAAACCGTCGGGCACCTTGAACGACTTGCGTTCCTCATCGGGCGTCAACGCATCGGTTGGGGCAATATGCTGTTGGCCGTACGCGAACGACACGACGAGAAATAGTGGCCAGAGAGCGAGGAACCAACGCATGGGGGAGAACTCCGGGGAGGCAGGTGAGAATTCTGATTATGACGCAGTCGGCGGTGAAAAGCGAGCATCTGTCGCAAGAGTATTCAGGCGGGTAGTGGAATTGACTGGCTCTCACCTGAAAGCGTGGTCGCGTCATCTATCGACTGCGATTCCCAGCATCGGAAAGTTACGTATACTACTTTTCTAGACTGAATGATGCCCCGATACTTCACGGTGTGAGTACTATGAGTTTGTTTAACAAAAAACGCCGTGGAATTACTCCAGCCGTGCCCCGTCAAAAGTTGTTTGCCGAACACCTCGAAGATCGCGATCTGATGGCCGTGTTTGCCGTCGCACCCACGGGGAACGACACTAGCGGCACGGGGACGGTGGCGGCTCCGTTTCGCACGATCCAGCACGCGGTGAATATAGCTGCAATTGGCGGCGACACGATTCTCGTCGCCGCCGGGTCGTACACGTACGACGCCAGCCAAGACACGATCTCCGTCAAGCAATCCGGAACGCAGAACGTCGTCTCGATTTTCAACAAACAAGTGAATATCTACGGCGGCTACACGGCAGCAAACGGTTTCACGGCAGCGAACCCGACCGCGAACCCCACGTTTATCGATGGGCAAAATCAGTATCGCGACATGTTCATCGCCGGTTTCGGCAATCCGACCGGCGCGAGCGTGCAGGGCATCACGTTCCGCAACGGTCTCGGCGCGCCGATTCCACTTCGCGGGAATGAAGACGCCATTTATGGCTTCGGCGGCGGCGTGTTCATCGACATGTCCGACACGCGGGCGCGATCCAATTCCGCGCCGACGATCTTCACCGATGTCACGTTTGAAAATAACAAAGCGGTCGGCGGGGCGGGGTTGGCGAACGATCCGACGCTGAATTTCGGCGGGGCCGGTGCCGGTGGTGCGCTCGAACTCCGCTTCGCGAACGACGTGCGATTATCGAATGTGATCTTCCGCAACAATCTCGCGATCGGCGGCACGGGAAACCAGCGTGGAGGTGTCGGCAACGGCGGCGCGATTCACACCGATCACGCGAAGATCACGGGCACGAATCTCTCGTTCGAGGGCAACCAAGCCATTGCCGGGAATGGCAACGCGGGTAGTGCCGGTCGCGATTCGCGATTGGGATTCAAGGCCGATGGCACGGGCGGCGCGGTTTCGATTCAGATCGATAGTGTGGCGGACTTCACCAACGTCGTGATGGTGAATAACGTCGTGCGAGGCGGTAACGCGAGTAACGAAGCGGGCGATGCGTTCGGCGGGGCGCTGTTTGCCGAACAATCGAAGATCGTACTTCGCGGCGCGATCGTTCAAAATAACCTCGCAAACGGGGGCGATGGCTACGCGGGTGATGGGGGCGGCGGCGGCATTCAAACGGATCGTTCGGACTTAACGCTCGACCGCGTGAAAATCCTCAACAACACAGTCGTCGGCGGCACGCGAGCCGGTACGGCGAATCGAGCGGGCGCGGCGGGTGGGGGTGGTGTCTACAGCACGCGAATTAACAAGGACGTCAGTTTACCCGGCACGATCACGATCTCTAACAGTGTGATTGCCGATAACCGAGCCGAACTCGCTGCCACCAGCGACATCAATACCGGCGGGGCCGGGGCCGGGATTTGGCTTCAGGGCGTAACCGCGAACATCACCCACACGACCATCGCCAACAACACCTTCGGCCCGAATCTCACTTTCGGTCAAGCGATCATTTTGCTCAACGACGGCACACTGACGCCGACTGTGTTGAACTTGAGTTTTAGCACGGTGACCGGCCACGACATCGGAAGTTCCGCGATCACGTTGTTCAACGGGACGACGGCTAACCTGAATACGAACGTGATTCGCAACCGTTCGGCGGCAGGTGAAGTTCGCGTCGAGCCAATCGGCACGGGTGCGAACAGCAACGCGCGGGGCGTCGTGAACAATAGCGTCACGATCAGCGGCGACCCCGCGTATACCTCACCGTCGTCGCCGAACTTCGATTACAGCATTCAGCGGGGTTCGGCCGCGATCAACATCGGAACGGGCAGCACGCTGGCAACCGACATCGGCGGACAGAAGCGGATTGACACCCCCGATGTCGGCGCATTTGAATTCGGCACCAGTGGCGGATCGCCATTTTTACCGACGACCACCGGTGCTGCCGTCCCAACGGGACCGTCTGTGCCGGTCGTTCCACCCGTCGTTCCACCGGTCGTTCCACCAGTCGTTCCGCCCGTCGTTCCGCCCGTCGTTCCGCCCGTCGTTCCACCAGTCGTTCCTCCACCTCCAGGAACGGTGAAGCCCGTTCTCATTGGCTACCCGCAATTTGGCGCGGGCGGTTCGAGTACGGCGACGTTGTACAACCCCGATAAATCGGTGCGGTTCACCGTCACGCCATTCGCTGATTTCACAGGTGGAATCCGCACGGCGGCTGCCGACGTCAACCGCGATGGCATCGCCGATCTCATCGTCGGCACCGGGCCGGGCAGTGCGACTCACGTTCGCATTTTCGACGGCGTGACCCAGGCAGAACTGTTTTCCGTCGATCCATTTGAAGCCTCGTTCACCGGTGGCGTTTACATCTCGGCTGGCGATGTGACCGGCGATGGCAATCCAGACCTTGCCATCACGCCCGATGAAGGCGGCGGGCCGCGCGTAGACATTTACAGTGGGGCGGCGGGGTTCCCGAAGCTCACCGCGTTCTTCGGAATTGACGATACGAATTTCCGCGGCGGCGCGCGTTCGACCATCGCAGATATGACCGGCGATGGCGTAGCGGATCTCATTGTGGTTGCGGGCTTCGGTGGCGGGCCGCGCGTCGCCGGGTTCGATGGCAAGTCGCTGAGTAGCGGCGCGCCGGTGAAGATTTTCGGCGACTTCTTCGCTTTCGAGCAAGCCTTACGCAACGGCATCTTCGTCACGGCGGGCGACATTAACGGCGATGGTTTCGCGGACCTCATCGCAGGCGGTGGCCCTGGCGGCGGGCCGCGCGTACTCGCCTTCGACGGCAGGAGTTTACTTTCCAATCAGTACGTCACGCTCGCGAACTTCTTCGGCGGCGACGTCAACAGTCGCGGCGGCATTCGCGTAGCTGTGAAGAACCTCGACGGCGACACGAAAGCCGACCTCATCGTCGGCTCCGGCAGTGGAGCGGGTTCGCGAATCACCGGTTACCTGGGGGCGAACATCACCGCATCGGGCACACCGCCGGAGGTGTTCGACTTCGACGCAGGCTTCGGTGACGGCATCTTCGTGGGGTAAAGATTCCCGACCCCTCCAGCGAATAGAATGATGGAAGGGCGGGATTTCTCGCCCTCGACGTCACGTACGGGAGTATTGGCCATGGAAATCACGACGAACGTTACAC
>JAYSKW010000432.1:0-8959 GCA_043726085.1 Limnoglobus sp. | reverse complement strand
CATCGCGAAACTGAAGGAACTGACCGAGAAGCATTTCACCATCGAGAAGATGAACAAGCGGATCGACGAGCTACATCCGCGAGCCAAAGTCGCGATGGCGACTATCAACAAAGATTGGGCGAACGGCCTCGAAGGCGAGATGAAGGCACTCAAGGAACGCATCAAGCAGCGGGTCGAATTTCTCAAAGTGGAACTGCCGAAGCAGAAGTAAGCGAGAACATCTGTCATGTCAATCACCTTCTCATGCGGTTGCGGTCGATCCTTGAAGGTCGCCGACGAACTAGCAGGTAAGCGCGTCCGCTGCCCCACGTGCAACAAAGCCGCCGAGGTGCCACCCGCCGATGACGGGGGCTTTGAAGTCGTGGACGACGAACCGCCGAAACCCGTTCGTGCGACGGTGGCGAAAGCGGTTCCCGCAAAAGCCAAGCCGCCACAAGATGATTTTGAACTCGTCGACGACGACGAAGAAGAAGTGAAACCCAAAAAGAAAAAACGGCGAGACGAAGACGATGAGGATAAAGACGAGCGGCCCGCAAAACGCACGAGCCAGAAGTCGAAGCGATTCGACGATGACGACGACGACGATGATGATGACGATCGACCCCGCAAAAAGAAGCGGAAGTCGCAACCGGCCGAGGCGTCAGGCGGTAAGCGGTTACTTTACATCTTCGGCGGTATCGCCTTAGTTATCGCTGGTGTGGCCATCGCTTACTTCTCTTCGCAAAGCGAAGGCCGGCGCGTCGGGCGTGGCATCGGCCTGGGTGTCGTGGTCGCGATCGTCGGCTCCATCGGCGTTTACCGAGGCGCAACGGGCGAGATCGATGGCGATGAGGAAGACGATGATGACTGAGGCGCGAATGGTAACTAATAATACATTGAGGGCGATTGCCCACGAAATTTCACCGTCCACTCCGGAGTCCGCACGCATGTCCGACGTTCGCGAAACGCAGCTCCTCATTATCGGCGGTGGCCCTGGCGGTTACCCCGCAGCGCTCCATGCGGCCGATCATGGCATCGCGGTGATCCTTGCCGACGAAGACCCGAAGCTCGGCGGCGTTTGCCTCAATCGCGGTTGCATTCCCTCGAAGGCGCTCCTCCACGCGGCGAAGATCATTCGCGAAGCCCATCACGCCGCCGAGATCGGCCTGTCGTTCGGCGAGCCGAAGCTCGACCTCGAAAAGCTGCGTACCTTCGTTCAGACGAAAGTCGTCGGCAAGCTCACTGGCGGCATCGCGATGTTGTGCAAAGGCCGCGGCGTCAACGTGATTCGAGGCCACGCGGAATTTCTCGATGCAAACACCGCGAAAGTGAACGACGAAACGATCCGCTTCCAACATGCGATCATCGCGACGGGCAGCGTGCCGGTGATGCCGAAGACGTTCGCGATCGACGATCCGCGTGTTATGGACAGCACCGCCGCACTGTTGCTACCCGACGTTCCCAAGACGCTCCTGGTCGTCGGCGGCGGGTACATCGGCTTGGAAATTGGCAGCATCTACGCGGCACTCGGTACGAAAGTCACCGTCGTCGAATTCATGGATGGCCTGCTGCCGATGGCGGACCGCGACCTCGTCAAACCGCTCGAAACCAAGCTGCGTAGCGAGTTCACGAACATTTATCTGAATACGAAAGTCGCGAGCATCGCGGCAACACCCGCAGGGATCGTGGCGACACTTGAAGGCAAAGACGTCCCCGCCACGATGACTTTCGACCGCGTGCTCGTCTCGGTCGGCCGTCGACCCAACTCGGCCAACCTTGGCCTCGATAAAGCCGGCGTGATCGCAACGGACCGCGGCTTCATCCCGATCGACAAACAGCGACGTACGAACGTGCCGCACATCTTTGCCATCGGCGATGTGGGCGAAGAACCCGGCCTGGCACACAAGGCCACTGCCGAGGCCCGCGTGGCGGTCGAAGTCATCCTCGGCGAACCGGCGGAATGGAACCCGCGTGCGATCCCGGCGGTGATCTTTACCGATCCGGAAATCGCCTGGGCGGGGCTAACGCAAGTCGATGCCGAGAAGGGCAATATCCCGCACGAGATTCTGAAATTCCCATGGGCCGCGAGTGGCCGGGCCGTGGCACTGAACATCACGAACGGGCTGACGAAAATGCTCGTGGACCCGGAAAGCAAACGGGTTCTGGGCGTCGGGATCGTCGGCACCGGGGCAGGCGAGTTGATCGCCGAGAGCGTGCTCGCCATCGAGATGGGGGCCGTCGCCCGCGATATTCTCGAGAGCATCCACCCGCACCCAACGCTGAGCGAAACCGTGATGGAAAGCGCCGAACTCGCCTACGGTGCAGCCACCCACGTCGCCAAACCGCGCAAGGTCGTGATTTAACACAAGATTTTTTACCGCAGAGTTCGCATAAAACGCGGAGTTCAAATCGAGTTAGCAAAGAATTAGTGGATTGCTGAAATCTCTTTCTTACCTTTGCGTTCAGAGCTCTCCGCGGTTAATTTCTGATCTGGTCCACTCTATGAACCGACGTCAGTTTCTTGCGACTTCCGCGTTGCCGTTGGCGCTCGGTTGTGCGCGCCGCGAGGCGAAACCGGCGACGGGGCCGATCGTGACCGCTTCCGACCGCGAGCGGATTCTCAGTGATGCGGATGCTCGTGAGAAGCACTTATTGTTGCGGGAAGCGTGTCGCGTGCCGTTGGGTGCGGTGCGAACGACGCCGAAGCCGGGTGTGGACTTGTTGAAGGAACTGCCCGAATTGAAGGTGTTGTTGCGGGTGACGCAGCGACTGCATCCGCGTTTCGGCGACGAGCCGAAGCCGGATCGCACGAAGCTCGGCGGGCAGTTTCTCTGGCCGTCGGGCGAAGCGTGGCCCGATGGCCAGACGTATCGCATACCGCTCGTTCCCGTGTTGCAACTGCGAATTGAAGACGCACCTGCCGGGTTCGCGTTCAAGCCCGGCACCGATTTGCTTCAACTTCTCTGGTCGCCACGCGATCCCGTCAACGGCGTCATTGCATCGCGCGTAATGTGGCGGAAAGCCTCGACTATCGGCACAGACTTGGCGGCACCGCCATCGTTGGAACATGCCTTCATGGGCTATGTGCCGGTGCCGTGTGCGATCTTCCCGGAGCGCGTGATGGAGTTCCCGCCGCTCGCGATCATGCCGCAACAGATGCGCGACACGATCCAACTCGGCAAGCCAATCGCGCCGGACGATTACACGAATTTTCTCTCATCGTCGCCCGGCACGAAAGTCGGTGGCTGGCAGCGCTACGCCGCCGACGGCACCGGCTGCCCCACCTGCAAACACCCGATGGACTTCCTGCTCGCGATCGACTCCGAAGAATGGCAACCGGCCACCGCGAAGCGTTGGAAGCCCGCCGAAGACCCCGACACCGAAGGCCACCGCCGCGCCGCCGGCTTGACGTTCGCCAAACCCAACGCCACCGTTCAAGTCTACATCTGCCGCCGTTGCGACGCGTTGCCGACAACGGCGATACTCTGCGGCGAGCGTGGGGTGTCAGCCCCATGATTCTACCGGCATCTTTATCGTGGCAAATAGCGACTGATGGTGGGATAAACCCACTTGCTACTTCGTCCCATTTCGCAGTATCATTTCAGTAGAGTCAAAATGTAACGAAAGGGCTGTATGCAAACCGAAACTCGAACGACCGATTCAAAGGCCCGACTCGTCTTGCCCAAGTCATTCGCCAACGCCACCGTCGTCATCGAACTCGTGAGCGAAACGGAGATTCGCGTACGTCGGGCGAAAGTGGTTCTGGAAGAGGATTTGACGTTCCGCGAGGAAGCCTCTTCAGTATTGTCTGATCGGGACCGCGACCGATTCTTGAAGCTGTTGGCAAACCCACCCGCACCAACCCCTGCCCTCAAGAAAGCGGCTGCCCGCCATAAGGCACGCCGTGGATGAGTGGATTATCGAGCCGTTCGACAAATTACACATCCGCGATGGTTTCTCGTGTGGGAAGTCTTCGCTCGACGATTTCATCCGCACTCGTGCGAGCCAATACGAAAAACGACAGTTAGGCAAGACATTCGTAGCCGTGCATAAAGGTGCGAAAGATGTCCTCGGTTACTTCACTTTGGCAGCCGGAGCGGTGAATTACGAACATCTACCGGTCGATGTATCCCGAAAACTCCCGAAGCACCCAGTTCCCGTCGTACTTCTCGCGCGGCTGGCCGTCGATCAGACCGCTCAAGGAATGCGGCTTGGGGAAGGGTTGCTTTTGGATGCCCTCCAACGCTCGCTCGATCTGTCCACCATACTCGGCATCCATGCAGTTGAAGTGGACGCGATAGACGATGCCGCCGCAAAATTTTACCGGAAATACGGATTCGTAGCACTCTTCGACGATGTTCATCATCTATACTTGCCAATGTCCACGGTCCAGAGCTTGCTCGGGTGATTCGTGGTGCGTTCGACTTTTCTTCGCCGCTTGCTCCTAGAATACCCGCATGGAGCACTCTGCGATACGCACCGTCGATTTGACCCGCATTTACCAGAAGCCGCGCAAAAGCTGGTTTCGGCGCAAAGCCGACACGGGGCCGAAAGTGTTCACCGCACTCGGTGGCGTCAGCCTCGAAGTGCAGCCCGGCGAACTCTTTGGGTTGCTCGGCCCCAACGGTGCGGGCAAGACGACACTCATCAAGATTTTGACGACGCTACTCGCGCCATCCGAAGGCACCGCGTTCGTCGATGGTCTCGACGTCGTCAAGCATGCGGACACGATTCGCCCGCGAATCAATATGGTGTCTGGCGGCGAATCGAGCGGGTATGGCATTCTGAACGTGCAGGAAAATCTCTGGCTGTTTAGCCGCATTTACGGCGTGCCAAACGAACTGATCAAACAACGCATCGACCGGATGCTCAGTGTCGTTGGCCTGACCGACAAAAAGAACTCGAAGGTCAGTCACCTTTCCACGGGCCAACGCCAGAAGATGAACTTCTGCCGTGGCTTCATCACCGATCCGAAGATCCTCTTCCTCGACGAACCGACGCTCGGGCTGGACGTGACGGCGGCACGTTCGATCCGCGCGTTCATTCAGGAATGGATGCAGGAAAACAAAGAGCGAACGATCCTGCTGACGACGCACTATATGGCCGAGGCGGATGAGTTGTGCGACCGGCTGGCGATTATCGATCAGGGGAAAGTGCTGGCGTGCGATACGCCGACGAACCTCAAACGCCGCGTGCAAAAGTACCCGTTGTTCGAGATTAGCCTGTCGCCGTCGGCGAACGGATTCAGCGCGATTCAGGCGCTGCCTGGCGTCCACAAAGCGACGACCACCGAAACGGCGAACACGGTCGAATTAAAAGTGTCGCTCGAAGAAGACTCCATCATCGGCAGTGTGGTGCAGACGATCATCGCGAACCACGGCAAAATACTCAGCCTCAAAAAAACCGAGCCAACATTGGAAGACGTGTTCATCGAACTCGTCGGCCACGGACTGGAAACTCCCGCAAAGTAGAGATCGAATGCAAGCGAGTATCACGCTGTTTCTCCAGGCCATGTTCGCCCGCAGTTACGCGCGCATCATTTGGATGTTCCGCAACCGCACGTGGATCTTCCAAGAGACGATCCTGCCGATTCTCTCGGTGTCGGCGTTCGCGTATGCTTACCGCGCGATGGGGGCACCCGAGCGATTCGTCGGCTACGTCGTGCTTGGTGCTGCGATGACGGCATTTTGGTTCAACGTGCTCTGGAGTATGGGCGCGCATCTGTATTGGGAACGCGACTCGGGGAACCTCGAACTGTACATCATGTCGCCAGCACCGATGATGAGCATTTTGGCCGGCATGGCGATCGGTGGAATGCTCACGACCGCGACCCGCGCGATGGCCATTCTCATTACGGGCGTGTTCTTGTTTCAAGTGCCGCTCGACCTGACGCATGGCTGGTTGGCACTTCTCGCGTTCACGTTGACTTTGATCGCACTTTACGGATTGGGCATGATGTTCGCATCGCTGTTTTTGCTCTGGGGACGCGAGGCGTGGCACATTGCAAACTTGCTGCAAGAACCGGTGTTCCTGCTGACGGGGATGAACTTTCCCGTGAAGATTTTCATGAGCTTGCCGATCTTCATCCTCGGCTTCGCACTCGCGATTCCGCTCACGGCCGGGATGGACGCGATGCGACAACTCCTGTTCCCGCCCGCGACGGATCGACTGCTTTCCGCCGAGACCGAGATCGCGATTCTCAGCGTGCTTGCCGTCGTGTTTCTCTTTACGGCGAGGTTGTTCCTTGCCCGCCTCGAACGCAAAGCTAAAGAAGATGGCAAACTGAGCCTGCGCTGGCAGTGAAAGCATTCCTGAAGTGGGTGAAGCGCACGCGCTCCGCTACGATGACTGCGCGTCGCGGCTAATTAAACGACGACTTTGAATTGGACTGTCCCGACTTGCACGATGTCGTCGCCTTGGAGTACGCGCTGTTGGCCGGGGTGTAATCGCGAACGGTTCACGAATGTGCCGTTGAGGCTGTTGAGGTCTTCGATGACGATGATACTGCGTTCGAGCGTGACGACCGCATGTTGACGCGACGACCAGACTTGTTCGGGCATTTCCTGCCCTGTGAGATCGATATCGACGGGTTTATCGGCGGAGCGACCGATGTAGTTGGGGCCTTCGTAGATGAGGAATTCGGTACCGACGGCAGCCCCACGAATTACGATCAGACGGGGATCGCGATAGGGTAACGGCGTTTCGACCGATGGCGAAACCGAGGCAGTCGGATCGCCGAGATTCGGCGAAACGGCAGGATGGCTGAGGTCGGTACCGCCACCGACCGCGTTGCCGATAGGGGCTTTTGCAATCGTGATCGGCGAGCGAATCGTGCGATTCGCCGATTCGTCGTCGACAGCGACTTGCTTCAATCGCGTAACGAGTTGCGTTGCGTAGGCGGGATATTCATCGGTATTTGGGTCGGATTCGATCGACGGAGATTCCGGACGAGCCAGACCCGCCGGGAAACGGAACTTCCCACAGCGCCCGCACACGACGGCGTCGATAGGATTCGTCGATAAACAAAGCGGGCAAGTACGCATAACCTTCGCGACCCCACGCGAGAGGGCAAAAACCGGTCAGCACGTTCGGCGATGCAACCACAGCACGCCCCGCACTCTTGGAACCATAACTCAAAGTTGCACTCGCGGCGCATATTTCGAGTGAACCGCTTCAAATCGCACACAATCGTGCTGTCGTGCCAGACGAGAATTCGTTCGATAACTGAAATCTGTGCGTTAAATCTCGGTTTGGCGGAACTCCAATACGATGCCTTCAATGGTTAGTTCAACGGTCGTATCGATTTCCAGGCAGACTTCGTTCCGGTTTAAAAGCAAGTTGGTGATTTCTAACGCGAACGGCATATTTGCCTCGAAATCGCCGAGCCACGTGCCGTTCAGCGTGGCCGTACCCGTTCCGGGCGAGGAACTGGCGACGATCCAGACGGTTTCATTCGCGTCCAGTGTGCGCGGTTTGCCGAACGACCGCGTAAACCGCATCCGACCTGTGGACAGTACGGTCGCAATCCAGAAGTGATTCAAGCGAATCGTGTGTGTCGTCATATGCAGAGTGCCTCAAGTGGGGTCGTGAGAACAGGATACGCAGGCCTACGGCACCGGTAAAGTTTCGCGCGGCGAACGATACTGCGACAAACTTCGCAAGAAGTTGCTTGTATTCCTCTCGTTCGACGCGGTACGATGGTCTTGCGAGGAATTGGGTTCCGAATTGCAGGAGGGTGGCGTCCATGCGTCGATTCATCGGCACGATCGGAGTGGCAGCACTTTTCGGTATCGTTTCGGCTGCGGAACCCGCGAAAACGCCTCCGATTGAAATCCTGATTCAGCAACTCGGCGAACCGCGTTTTGAAGATCGCGAACGTGCCAGTTTTGGCTTGCGAAATCTCGGCACCTCCGCCATTCCCGCACTGAAACAAGCCGTCGAGCTATCGACCGATGCCGAAGTGCGCGATCGCGCGGAGACATTGCTGATCCATCTCGGCAAAATGGCAGAGTCCGAACGCTATCTCGTTGCGAAAACGATCGTGCTCGACTACCGCAACATACCCGTTTCCGCCGTCGTTGCCGACTTCGCCAAGAAGACGGGGATCAACCTGATCCTCGTCGTGGGTAAGGTGAAAGAACCGAACCGAATCGTGACCGTCACCAGCAGCGAGATCCCCATCTGGCAGGCACTCGATGCGATTTGCCTCGCAACGGGTCTTTGTGAAGATCATCGAACCGAACTGCCACTACCGAAAAACGCGAGTGCGAACAGCACGAGCTATTACAGCAATGGCCGTGCGATGCGGATGTCGTGGAGCGAGGACGGTACGAATCGCAATCCTCTGACGCCGGGAACTGCGCCGATACTGTTGATCGACGGGAAAGGCGAACGCCTTGCCAACCAAGCGACCGGGCCGGTTCGCGTGCTGTCGCTACCGTCACGCTTCCCCGGAAATCGGGTTACCCGCGGAGCGGGGCGCGTGCAGATTTGCCTCGACGTTGCCCCGTTGCCGAGCCTCAACTGGCAAGGCGCATCGAACGTGCGCGTCACCCGTGCGATCGACGAAGACGGGCGGCCACTGTTCGCCGATCTCATTCCCGAACACGAATATAATCTCAACAATTACAGCAATTGGGGCTGGGGCGGGCGAGTCGTGATGATGGGAATGGGCGGTGGGCAATTCATGCAAGTCCTCGACGGCGATAACGGTGGCAACCCACAAGTACAGACCACCGTACCGAACCCACGTTTAGCACTGCTCGCAATTCGCACCGACGACCGAAGTATTCGACTGCTCAAGCGGCTCGAAGGCGTCGTCAGCGGCGATATTCACGTGCCGAACGTACCGATTGTTACCATCGACCAGATGGCGAACTCCGTCGGCAAATCCACCGAAGGGGCGTATAGCTCGAAGCTTACGGTTTCCGAATACACCATGCATAAAGATGGCTCGACAACGGTTCACATTCGCGGGGAA
>JAYSKW010000431.1:0-4916 GCA_043726085.1 Limnoglobus sp. | reverse complement strand
TGGAACCGCTGCGCGTCGCGAACGGAAATCGTGCGTCGACCAGCGGCATCGCGAGCCTCTTGCAAAAAATCGTCCGGGAAGATACACGGGGTAGGCTTCTGTCCTCGCATCGGCGGCCTCCTGCTCCGGAGTTCGTACTCGAACTCTTTAACGAAGGCACGCGAAAACCACGACATCAATTGTGAAACGGACCATTAAGCTTCGTCATCGACGCGGGGATTGTTCATGCCGATCAAAGTAACCCATCGCAATACCTCGCGCAATACCAAAATCCTCCAACTGCGTAACTCGTATCGTAAAAAGAAGAAAAATTCTTTTCGCTACGCACTTTGCGAACTGCCGATTCGACGGAACATCTTGCGTAATCGGACTCTCCGTCGCAATCGCTACCGGCCACACAGCCGTTTTCGATAATGGTGATTACCTATTGACAGGCATATTTACCACTCGATCAAAACGATGCAAAACATTTTGGATATTAAACTTATATCGCCTACCGTGATGACATGCCACTGACGGGAGAGTCCGATTGACATCCGAACCGATATGGGTAAACTTCTCATCGCAGTGCTGACTTCGACGCAATCACGAGGTTCGGACCTAATGTTGATACCTGAAAAGACGTCGTATCTTTCACGGTTTTCACTCGCACGAATCGGTATCTCTCTCGGGAATCGGGATTTTATGTTCGATCGGGCACGGTAACTCTACCGCCGAAGGCTGATTGGGTCGCTTCACCCATACGAATTACTCAATACACTCCGCCTGCTTCGTAGCGACTTCGTTACGCGAAGCGGCGTATCGTCCACTGTGACCGCACAATCGGGTCGTTTCGCCTTGCCGGGGCACGGATGCTCCGGTCGAACGCCAAGGATGGCGATTTTGATATTCTCGCGAGTGGGCTTCCCCACTTTCGGAAGGCGAATCGGTCGAGGTCACGTGGGGCTTGGCAGCATGGATGCTTCGCTAAGCCCGACTGAAAGCCGGCGCTGCCCATGGATGGGCGGTGCCGGCTTTTTTCATTTCCAACGACAATTGACTTGATGCAAGTCGAAGCATTTTCTAATGTACGTTCATCGCCTGTGGCATGGCCTTCATTCGCCGCGAACGGACCTACGGACTGGGTCGGGTCGAATCTAACTCTGGCCAGCCTCGGGTGGGCTTTCCCTGTCGCAACTCGGCGTCGGCGGTGTATTGTCCGCGATGCTGCTTTCGGCTCTCGGGTTGCGAACGTCGTTGCCGTCCGGTGAGAAACCAGCATCGACTACGCCGGTGATTGCGATCCCCAGCGTTTCGTTGGCCAATTCAATTGATCCGCCACGCGAACTCTTGTTGCGATTTTTTCAGCCGGTTGCTCCAGAGAAGTCCAAACAAGAAGCTCCGCTATTATTGACACGTTTGTTTCTGCCGATTGCAACGGAGAAGCCAACTCCGGAACCTTTTCTCAAAGAGGAAGCCGAGCGGGTCGTGGATGTGCTGATCGTGTCGGTGCCGGACCCGATCCATACAGCGTTCGGGCACTGGTACGATCACTTGATCGAGACTTACACCGAAGCGATGGTCGATGCGGGTTACACGCCGGACCGGCACTGGTTACCTTGGGAGAATCTTCGTAAAGACGACAAAGATGTTAAGGAACGCGAGAAAGCGATCTCGATCGATTCGTTTCCAGGGATAATGCTCTTTCGGAAAACGACGGCTGGCCAACTGAAATACGGCATCGTGTTCTTCGTGGGCGAGACGACGAACGTCGGCGTGAACTCACAATCGCTTCGCCGTACGCTCGAACTCGTTCGCGAACTGCACCTCGCAAAAAAGGACGGCAAACCACTGACGGTGAAAATCGTCGGCCCTTTGTTTACCGGTTCGCAGCTTTCCTGGTTACGCTCGTTGCGAGACTGGATGCCAAAAAACGATTCTACGACAAAAGTGGCATTGATTTCGGGTTCGGCCAACGCGCTCACACCGATTGAGAACGGATGGCCGAGCGAGATACTCGGCGATCTCAGCAAACTGGCTCGCGTTACCCAGCGAACAACGATCGTGTCGAACGCATTACTGACGAACGCGGCACTGCACTTTCTGAAGGCGAGCTTCTGCGAAACACCGAAGGTGAATCAGGGCATTCAGAGTCCACCTGAAAATCTAAAGGATGTCGCGTTTCTGAAGGAATCGAGTACAGGTTTCGGTACGGTGGCGATGAAAACGGGGAACGTTTACACCGATCTCCGATACCCACTTTACATCTCTCGCCTTTCGGCGGCGGTGCGCGAAGAGAACCGCAAGAGAATGGAGAAGATCGGTATCGCACCGGGTGTTCGCGTCGTTGGAACCGACGTCGTCCGCGATGAAATTCTGTCGTTGGGCGGTACCGTCACACCTGCATTGGCCGATCGGATGATCGGCGATGCGATGGCGGTGATCCGCCGCAAAGAAATCCGCCACGTCGGAATTGTGGCGACCGATTCCCGCGATGTGGTTTTCCTCGCGAACCGCGTTCACAACGATTGCCCGAACGCACGCATTTTTCTAACCGAAGCCGATCTGCTATTTGCGACGCCGGAAAACAGCCACGAGATGCGTGGCGTCGTCATTGCGACGACGTACCCGCTTTACCCGCCAAATCAGGAATGGACAGGCAGCCACGCGAATCGACGCTTCTTCGCAACGCAATTCATTCAGGGCTGCTACAACGCCGTCTGCGCGCAACTGGGTCGCGACGAAAATTTACGCGAGTATCGTCCGCCCTACGTCGCAAGGGGAGAAGGTGATGCGGAACCTGCGAACACTCCGCCGGTTTGGATCACGACTGTAGGCGAGAACGGCCGTTTCTTGCCGCTGCATATTTTCTCGAATTGTCCCGATCCGCAACTGTATGTATCGACGAAAGCGAAAGTCCCACCGAATCGAATTTCGATACCGCTGATGAATACGGCTCGGATCGCTGCGCTGGTTGCGATTCTCGTTTGCGCGTTCGTGCTCGTTCGGTTTCGCAAATCGTACTGGGTTTTCGAGAACGAATCCGAACACGCACTCGCATACATGCCGGAATTACGCGAACGAATCGGTCCGTATCGACACATGTTTCTGTTCGCGATCTTGGCAGCGGTGACGCCATTACTGATGCTGCCGTATTTTGCGAATTGTAGCGAGTATCATCGCAACACTTCGTGGTGGCTGATCATCTGTTTTACGACGATGCTGTCGTGCTTCGTCGCGATCTGGGCGTACGCATTCTGGGGTCAAATCGTACTACTCCGGCAACAACTTTTGCTGATAATTTACCCCGAAAAAGAGAGATCGTGGAAGAGTGAGATGCGATTCGTACTCCACCTCATCCTGTTCGTATTCGGGCCAATGCTATTCTTGGGACTGATGCTTTTTCAAGAAGGCACTGGAGTGCGCATGCTCCTGTTCATGGATCGAGCAACGGCGCTTCACACCGGTTATTCGGTCATCGTTCCGGCCACGATGATGGCCATCGCGTTCCTCATCTATGCGCGGTTTGCGTTGTACCGCGATCGGATGTGCACGCTTTTCAACCTCAAACCCCCGTTCGCACCGATTACCGGCGCACAATTGCAGTTCGCGCCCGACGTCTTCGTGGCACGGGCGATCGACAATATCCACAAGAAACAGCAACGACTTACGGAAGACCTCGCCGATTTCCTCGATTTCTGCAAAAACAACGCAGCAATGGTCGGCATCGCACTCGGCATCTTTGCACCCCCGATCCTGTTCGTTCTCGGTCGCCTGCGTCGCTCGTGGGAAGGGGTTTGGTGGGATACGCTGTTCTGGGTCGGCTTCGTCGTGCTGATTGCGTTGGTGATACTCAACTTGCTCCGGTTTCTCGCAGGCTGGAAATTGCTCGAAGCCATTCTCTCGCAAATCGCTGCCTTACCTTATGCCCCGGCGTTCGGGAAACTCCCACCCGCCATCTCAGGAACCTTCGCGGGATTTCTTTACAACATGCGGGAACAACCGTATCGCGTAAGCATTTCCGCATCGCTCTGGCGACGCATCCGCCTGATTGGCGTCCTCCCCAACAAAAACTACCCCGATCCGGAACCGATCATCGACGCGGTCAAGCCGACAGAGGGAGCTGGAGCGGTCGTCAATGCGCTTTCGGAAAGGGCGGCGGATGTCGCCGAGTGGCTTCGGACGTATTGGCCCGAATCGCGTATTGAGAATAGCTCGACAACGGAGAAGCCGAAAACGGTCGAGATTGTGAACTTCCCCGTGTCCTCGTTTGGGAGTCCGATGCCAAAAGTCATCGACCCGAAAGCGTGGATCGCCGATGCCGAGCAATTTCTCGCGGTGCAAACGGTGATGTATCTGGGCGTCTATTTCGTTCACTTGCGGAAGCTCGCGCTCTCGGCAATTTACACGATGCTGATGTTGCTTCTCGCGGCTACGACTTACCCGTTTCAGCCGGAAAACCTGATAATGACCCTGATGGCGGGGTTGGCGGTTACGGTCGCGGTCGTCATCGGGCACGTGTTGATTCAAGTGAACCGGAACGAGTTGGTCAGCCGAATCGCGGGAAACGAGCCGAACAAATTCACGCCCGATTGGACGTTCCTTTGGAGCAACCTCGCGTTGTTGGCCCCGTTCGCGGTGGCGGCGGCGCAAGTCTCCGGTCGGCTGCGATCGGTGTTCGAGCCGATACTCGGCCTGATACGCTGATCGCACGGTTGACGCTATGTGAAGATTCCGTGAATTGTGAAGGCCGTGAGTAGCAAACGCTCGCGTGCGGCAATACCAACAGTGGAATAGAACTGTTTGCCGCATTCGAGGACTCGCCGATGACGTTCTGGGATGCTGTGCGCGATTTGGATACGAGCTACGCCATTTTCTTCTTCATCGCTCTCGCGATTGCCTTCGGTTTCGAGTTCATCAACGGATTACACGACACC
>JAYSKW010000430.1:0-1455 GCA_043726085.1 Limnoglobus sp. | reverse complement strand
TCTGCACGAACGTGTGTCGCGGTTTCGGCATCTCCCGAATCGCCAGCGTCGTCGGGATCTTGCCCTGGACTTTCTTAATCTCCGCCTTGATTTGCTCGTCGACCGGTTGCTCGCGTCGCCGCATTACGGCGAACGCCAGGCACGGCACTGGCTCGACCTCGCGTGATATGCGGACAGCAACGGCTACACCATCGATGGGGCACGCTCGATCTGGCCGTACCGCGACTGGGTGATTCAGTCGTTCAACGACGACAAGCCGTTCGACGCATTCACCATCGAACAACTCGCCGGCGACCTGTTGCCGGGTGCCACGAAAACGCAACAGACGGCCACGGGCTTCCACCGCAACACATCGTTCAACGAAGAAGGCGGCACCGATCAGGAGCAGTTTCGCGTCGAACGCACGATCGATCGGGCGAACACAACGGGGGCCGTTTGGCTCGGCCTCACCGTCGGGTGTGCGCAATGCCACGACCACAAATACGACCCGGTTTCGCAGAAGGATTATTACCGCCTCTATGCGTACTTTAACAGTTGCGAAGAGCCGACGATTGCACTCGGAGGTTCGCCAGACTTAGAGAAAAAGATCGCGGAACTGCAAACGCAAATCGCGGCGTTACAAGTGACGGGCGATCTGCCCGGCGTGGAGAAAATCAAGGCGGAGATTAAGAAAGTCCAGGGCAAGATCCCGACGACGCTGGCGATTCGGGAGATGCCGAAACCGCGACACACGTTCGTGCAGATTCGCGGCGACTTCCTCCGCCCCGGCGACGAAGTGCACCCCGATGCACCCAGCGTGTTCCCCGTTCGCCCAACGGGCCGTACGCGGCTCGATCTCGCGAAATGGCTCGTTTCGCAGGAGAATCCGCTGACGGCGCGCGTCGTCGTCAACCGCTACTGGCAGCAGTTCTTTGGCCGTGGCCTCGTCGAAACCGAAAACGATTTCGGCCTGATGGGCAAGCTCCCTACGCACCCCGAACTGCTCGACTGGCTCGCCACCGAGTTCGTTCGCCTGAAGTGGTCGACGAAGAAACTGCACCGGCTCATCGTCACATCGGCAGCGTACCGGCAGTCGTCGTTGCTTAGTGCGAAAGCGCTCGAAGCCGACCCGCGAAACGATTACCTCGCACGGCAAACTCGATTGCGCCTCGATGCCGAGATCATCCGCGATGTCGCACTATCCGCGAGTGGTTCGTTCACACCGAAAATCGGCGGGCCTTCGGTTTATCCGCCGCAACCGCGCGAGGTGTTCGCGTTCACGCAGAGCAACCACGCCTGGCCGGAAAGCAAAGGGCCGGACCGCTTCCGACGTGGCATGTACACGTTCATCTGGCGGCAGAGCCAACACCCGCTGCTGCTTCGGAATATTTGGGGTAAAGAGAGATAATTTGACTGTAATCTGCCAGTGCTCCTTGAATATCATTTAGCTTTTCTACTTTCAGAGTAGCACGATAT
>JAYSKW010000429.1:0-2214 GCA_043726085.1 Limnoglobus sp. | reverse complement strand
GGCGGAACCACTTTCCTTATACCCAAAATCACCGCCATTGGAACCATGCCAAATCGGCGATGCGATCACACACTGGCAGGTCGGTTGAAATCGGATATTCTAAAGCTGTCTCGATGTTCCACATCAATCGCCCAAGGAGTGGTTGCGATGCGTGCGTTACTCATCACATTCGGACTGGTGTTTGCCTCGGTCGTGGGTCGTGCGGACCCAATTGAGAATCCAGAGTTCAAGCAATGGTCCGCGTTTAAGCCCGGAACTTCGATCGTCATGTCGATGACGGGCGAGTTCAATGGAATGAAATCGGCATCCAAAATCGGGACGAAGTTGCTCGAAGTCGGTGCCGATAAACTCGTTCTCGAAGTCGAAACCGCGACCGTCGTGAACGGTATGGAGTTCAAAGGCCCGCCGACCAAGCGCGAAGTGACGAAGACGATCGACATTCCAAAGGTGGAAGGCGCACCGGCCACACCGAAGCCTGCTGTGAAGCCCGAAGGAACGACAGAAGAAGGCACCGAAACGGTGAAGATCGGCGAAGTCGAAGTCAAAACGAAGTGGGTGAAGTACAAGTCGAAGACGGCAGCGGGCGAAGTCGAAGGGCAGACGTGGATGAGCGACGAAATTCCTGGCGGTATGTTCAAGTCCGAAACGAAAACCGCAACGATCACGAGCAAGATGGTGATAATCGAATTCAAGAAGCCATAACAGCGATAGATCATCAAAACGCGAACGCGGCAGTTTCGGAAACTGCCGCGTTCGCGTTTTTGCTTGCTCATTCAATATCAGATTGCCAGCTTACCCGTGCTGTCGCCGAAGCGTTTCATGGGTGCGCCCATTCGGTCGAAGATCGCCAGATAGAGGTTCATTAACGGCGTTTCTTTCGCGAACTTGAGGTGCTGGCCGCCGGTGATCGTGCCACCGCCCTTTCCGACCAGCAGGATCGGCAGTTCGTCGTGGTTGTGGCGATTACCGTCGCCGAGGCCGCTCCCGTAAACCATCATCGTGTTATCGAGAAGCGTCGTGCCGTTCGCTTCCTTGACGCCTTTCATCTTGCCGATAAGGTACGCGAGCATTTCGACGTGGTAGGTGTTGATTTTCTGAATCTTCGCGAGCTTTTCGGGCTGGCTGCCGTGGTGCGAAAGGTCGTGGTGCCCATCGGGCACGCCGATCGTCTTGTAGGGCCGGTTGCTGCCATCGTTCGCGAATGGCAGTGTGATGACTCGCGTCAGATCGGTCTGAAACGCGAGCACCATTAAGTCGCACATCAGTTGCGCGTGGTCCTTGAACTCGCCGGGGACGCCCGTTGGCGGCGTCATGTTCGGCTTCGCAACCGGCGTGCGGTTTGCGTTCGCCTTTCGCACTTTGGCGATGCGGTCTTCGACTTCGCGCACGGCCGTCAGATATTCGTCGAGCTTGCGTTGATCGCCCTGTCCGAGCGACTTCGTCAGCGACTTCGCATCGTCCATCACGAAGTCGAGAACGCTCTTGCTGTATAACTCTTTCTTAGCTCGAGTGGCCGCGAGTTCCTTCGGGTCGTTGCCACCGAACAAGCGGTCGAAGACTTGTTTCGGGTCGACTTCTTTCGCGTTCGGCGTCGATTCGGAACGCCACGACAAGTTCGCGGAATATGCGCAACTGTAACCGGAATCGCAGTTGCCAGCTTGGCCACCGCGTTCGATGCCGAGTTCGATCGATGGGAATCGCGTCTGATCGCCAATCGTGTTGGCGATGTGCTGATCGGCCGACATGCCCGCACGAATGTCGGCACCGTGCGTCTTACGCGGCTGGCATCCGGTAAGGAAGCTGGACATCGCACGGGCATGGTCGCCGGGTCCATCGCCGTTCGCACGGCCTTTGTCGAGAGTCATATTCGAGAGGACATTGACGTACTCTTTGAACGGTTCGAGCGAAGTGAGAGTCTCCGGCAACTTGCCGAGTTTCCCCGCTTCGCCGGGCGTCCAACCCGGCATGTTCACGCCATTGGGGACGTAAACGAATGCCGCACGACGGGGTGGCGCGATCACTGTGGGCGCGGGTGCCGCCGACGCCAGCGATTCCAGCCACGGCAGCGCGATCGCCGTGCCGAGGCCGCGCAGGATCGTGCGGCGTGATACACCATTTTGCTTCATGTCACTCATTGCGTTTGCCCCGTCGTTTCTGGAAGGCATCGGTTTCCAATATCGCGAGCACGAGTTGGGAGAACTGGTCGTTCCCCTT
>JAYSKW010000428.1:0-1966 GCA_043726085.1 Limnoglobus sp. | reverse complement strand
AATCGCCATCGATCGGCGCAAAACCGATGCCGAACTGGCGTACGGTGGGGCCGGACAGATGCCGCGAGCCGATATACTTGCGGGCCGCGAGCGCGATTTCGGATTCGAGCAAGCACATCTGATATTCAGCCTGTGCCCATCGCATAACCTCGAACAACTGGATCTTGTGGTGATCTTGCGGCGAAGCCTCTTCGAGCGCGATGTTCGCACGGCGTGCGAGGATCGCGAGTGCTTCCTTGAAGCCAACTTTCTCGTATTTTTCGATGAAACTGAAGACGTCGCCCTTCGCCCCACACGCCCAGCAATGGAAGTTCTGGAACTTGCGGTCGATTTGCATCGAGGGGCGGGTGTCGTTGTGGAAGGGGCAGATCGACTTGTGGATTTTTCCGTTCGTGTGTACGGGCAAATAGTTGGAGATGACATCGAGTATGTCGCTGGCCGCCTTCACCTGGTTTTTGAGTTCCACAAGATCGCGGGGCACAAATCACCTATCCGGCAAGAGCTATCACAAATCGAACGACCGCACGCGATATCAATGTACAGCGTCCGGGCCATCGGTGAGTCTGCGTTTGTTGAAGCGGGGAAAATCGGCGATGCAGGTGTGCGTGTAATCCGGACGGTAGTCGTCGTTGCACGAATCCGTTCGTGCTGCCAGAATTATAATCGTCGGATGGACGTCGTCAAGTTAGGTATCTTCGCGCTGTCTTGTCTGGCTTCCCACAGGGGTCAGCCAGTTGTTCCTGCGACGCGGGATAAGCAGGTTCGACGGAGTTCAGCCCGAGGATGTGATCGACCTCTGCGATGACGTATATGCGGGTATCGATGACGAATTCGGATTCGCGGAGCCGGTGAAATCGCCAGTTGTCTCTGACGCCGTAGACCGTATCGATTCTGTTTTTGGCTTTTTGATTGAATCGAAGCGACGCGACCATTTCGGCTGCTAATTGTGACTTACGTCGATTTTGGCGACGAGATTTCGATTTTCGTTCACGCGGCAGGATCGCGGAAGCCGAATACGATTCTGATGCGATGCGGAGTCGTCGCGATGTACAGCCAGGGAGGGTGTTCGATGGGGCGCAACTCGACGCGATGGCTGTTCGCGCTCGTACTTGCGCACTTCGCCTCTTTGGCTTACGCACAAGACCTTCCGCCACTTCTGGAAGGCCCTGCAAAGCTCGTTCCCACTCGTTCGCTCGACATCGACGATAATCCTCCCGAACGCCGCAGCGAAGACAAACCGCGGGGCGTACGCCTCGGACGCGCCAAAGACGCAAACATCGTACCCGCACGATCGATCGAACGCGACGAATCGCCACGCCGAAATAATCGCGATGCGAGCGATATCGATGATTTCCTCGACCGTCGCACGCCGTCACGCAAACGCTCGGCAGAGAAGTTCGGCGACCGTTTCATCGATTTGTTCAGTGCGGATCGCCGGAAAGAATGGCTGTTCAGCGATCATGCGTTCGATAACTTCGCGTCGCCGATCTCGAACCCGTTCCTGTTTGAAGATCCGCGTTCGCTCACCGAAGTGCGTCCACTGTTCATTTACCAGCAAATTCCGGGGCCACAACCGCTGTTCCAGGGCGGAAACCTCTGGTTCCTCGGTGGCCGCGCCAGCATCGCGTTCACGGAACGCTTCTCGATCACGCTGAACAAGATCGGTGCGCTTTCGGTCAACCCGGCAGGCAGTTCGTTGCTGGATAGCAAGTTCGGCTTCTCCGAACTTTGGCTCGGGCCGAAATACGCTTTCTACCGCGACCCGCAGTTCGGCGCGATCCTTACCGGCGGTGCGATCTTCCAGATCCCGCTCGGCTCGTCGGGCGTGACGCAAAACACGGGCAAACTGTCGGTTGTGCCGTACCTGAGCGGCGGGAAAACGCTCACCGAGTTCCGCAACTTCGGCACGCTGAACGGCATCGCCACCACGGGTTACTCCTTCAGCATCGACAAAGCCCGTAGCGAC
>JAYSKW010000427.1:0-3678 GCA_043726085.1 Limnoglobus sp. | reverse complement strand
GTGTAACTCTTGCCGAAAGTCGTCGAGTTTCTTCACGTCACGCAACCGCGCCAGGCGGCGATATACTTCCAGTCGCAATTTTTGCGCAGGGACATAATCGCGAGGCAGGAACGCGGGCCAAGGTAGATCGACGTGGACTTCGACCGGCACCTTCGGCGGCAGGTTCTTCAGTTGCCGAACCGCGTTTTCCAGAAGTTGGCAATACATCTCGTAGCCCACCGCCGCGATATGCCCGCTCTGCTCGGTTCCCAGGATGTTCCCCGCGCCACGAATCTCCAGGTCGCGCATGGCGATCCGGAACCCCGCTCCGAGTTCCGAAAATTCCTCGATTGCTTTCAATCGCTTCTGCGCGTTCCCGGAAATCAGCTTCGTCGGATTCACGATCAGGTACGCATGCGCACGCAGTTTCTGCCGACCGACACGGCCCCGTAACTGGTGCAAATCCGCCAATCCGTACATGTCCGCATCGTCGATGAATATCGTGTTCGCGTTCGGAATATCCAGCCCGCTCTCGATGATCGTCGTCGCCACCAGAATGTCGGCGTCCTTGTTCAAAAACGACACCATCGCATGTTCGAGTTGGTGTTCGTTCATCTGCCCGTGGCCGACGACGACCTTCGCCTCGGGCACCAGTATCTTCAGTTTCGTCGCTATGTCGTGAATATCGTGAACGCGGTTATGCACGAAGTACACCTGCCCGCCGCGGTTCATCTCACGCAGAATCGCGTGGCGTATCAGTTGATCGTCCCAGCGCACGATCCGCGTCTCAACCGGTTGGCGTTCCGGTGGCGGCGTCTCGAGGTTCGAGATTTCCCGAATGCCCAACAGTGCCGCGTGTAGCGTGCGTGGGATCGGCGTCGCCGTCATCGTTAGTACGTGGACCGTCGCCCGCAGCCGTTTCAGTTTCTCTTTGTGTTCCACGCCGAAACGCTGTTCCTCGTCGATTATCACCAACCCGAGTTCCTTGAATGCCACATCGCCACTGACGACGCGGTGCGTGCCGATCACGACATCGACGCCGCCTTCGCTGACGCGCTTTAGAATCTCTTTCACTTGCCCCGCCGTTTTGAACCGGCTCACGACTTCGACCGTGAACGGGTATTCCGCGAATCGCTGGCTAAACGTGCGGAAATGTTGTTCGGCGAGGATCGTCGTCGGCACCAGAATCGCGACTTGCTTGCCGTTGTCGATGCACTTGAACGCGGCCCGAATCGCGACTTCGGTTTTGCCGTAGCCGACATCGCCGCAGATGAGCCGGTCCATCGGCTTCGGCTTTTCGAGGTCGCCCTTGGTGTCGGCGATCGCGGTCAGTTGGTCGGGCGTTTCCTGGTACGGGAACGCAGCCTCGAATTCGCGCTGCCAGTCGGTGTCGGCGGGGAACGACCAACCCGGAATCGCCGCCCGCACCGCTTGAATCTGAATCATCTCGGCGGCCATGTCCATGACCGCTTCGGAGACTTTATCCTTCTTTCGGCCCCACGACGTACTCCCGAGCTTCGACAATTCCGGCATCGACTGCGTACCGCCGACGTACTTCTGAATTAGGTCAACTCGCGACGCCGGCAGATATAACAGCACGCCTTCGCGAAACTCCAAGATGATGTTCTCTTCGAGTCCCGTCAGCGAACGCGTATCCTCGTCATCGCCGGCAGCCTCTTGGCCGATGCCGCCTTTCTCCAACATCCGCATCCCGCGAAAGCGTGCGATCCCATGCGCGATATGCACGACGTAATCGCCTTCGCTCAGCGACAGGAAACTATCGATCGCGCGCGATTCGATCTGCCGCGTCGGCGCACGTCCCGGCGTTTTGACACCCGGCGCGAGTAAGTCTTTGTGGAACAATTCGTGACTGCCGACGACGACCACGCCCTTGCCCACGAGGCGAAATCCCGCACGCACGTGTCCCGTGACCAGTGCCAGACGCTGCGACTCCGCAAGTTTCCCTGCCTTCAACACTTCGGTTAATCGGTGAACTTCGGCTTCGGTCTGGCAGGCGATCAGCACGCGATCCGACCCGCCGACCGCATCGAGTTCATCGCGCACCCGCTGCACGTTCCCGCTAAATCGCTCGACCGATTCCACACGCAGGTGCCACGTCTCCTCCATCGACGCTCGCGGCATCGCCGTCACGATCACCGTCGGAAACCGCATCAGTTGCGAGAATGCTCCTTCGACGGAAAACAACCCCGTCGGATCGCTGACGCGGTCGAAGAAGTGCTTGCCTTGTTCCTTCAAATCCGCCGGTTCGACGAACGCGATCCAGGTACCTGTGGGGAGGTAATCGGTGAGGAAGCCGTGCGACGTGCTGCCCTGCTGGCGGTTGCTATCGATGACGCGGATCGACGTTTTCTTCTCCAAACTGCGTTGCGATTGCACCGCGAACAGGCGGATCGATTCGAGTTCGTCGCCGAAGAATTCGAGCCGCACGGGGTCGGGAAAGTCCGGCGGGAACAGGTCGAGAATGCCGCCACGTTTCGCAAACTCGCCGGGATACTCGACCGATTCGACGCGCTTATAGCCGCGTTCGACGAGCCATTCCAGCCACTCGTTCACATTGACGACTTCGCCGACGGTTAGCGTACGGCCCGCATTCGCGAGGTCCGTTCGCGGTGGCACCGGTTGAATGAGTGCCGCCATCGGCGCGAGCAAAATGGGCCGCGTGTTCGCGTCCGAAATGGCGAGTAAATCCTGAAGCACCCGCAACCGCGTGACCGTTTCCGGTGCGAGGCGGCCCTGATGTGTCGGCGCGGGCCAGGTTTCCCACGCGGGGAAAATCGTCGGTCGCACGCCGGTGAAGCTCGTAAGATCCTCCGCCCACGGATCGACATCCATCGGGCTGGGCACGACGACGAGCAGTGCCGGCGGACGTTCCGCAGCCAGTGCCGACACCGCGAGCGCCCCCGTCGAACCCCACGCACCATCGATCGTGCCACTCTCCGATTTCCCGAGCGCGGCGCGCAGACCCTCCCAGCCTTCGGTATCGCGAAGGAGGCGGGGCAAGTCGGTCAGCGAAAAGGTCGTCGCCACATCCGCCACGTGTTTCGTCCGTGCCATGAAGCCGTTATAGCCAAAGCGTCAAGCGAGCGGGTAGATTTCCATCATGCCGTAGTGCGTGTCGGTCATGTCTAGCGAGCGGTACGTTTTGCGAGCGCGCTCGTTTTCAGTATTCAGGTACAGTCGTATGCCGATCACCGATGGGTCGGCTTGGGCTTCTGCTCGGAGTTTCTCGAAGAGTGCCCGAAACACGCCGCCACGTCGTGCGTCTTCGCGCACGTAGACACTTTGAATCCACCAGAACCAGCCGTTCCGCCAGTCGCTCCATTCGGTGGTAATCAGCGTCTGCCCGACGACTTCGCCATTGTGCTCGGCCACGGTGTAGAAGCCCTTGGCCGCATCGCGCAGAACCGCATCGACGCCGGGTGTAATGAGTGTCGGGTCGAGTTCGAGCTGTTCGGATTCCCACGCGAGCCGACGGTTGAATTCGACGATGATGGGCGCGTCGGTAGGCGTAGCGCGGCGAAGTGTGAGAGTCATCGTTGCCTCAGAAGGGGAGTGTGGTACAACGGTATCATCGGCAAATGACCCGTATTTGGCACCAGGGGAACCGCATGGACCTGCGCGATTTTATCCGCGACATTCCGGACTTCCCGAAGCCGGGCGTTCAGTTCAAGGATATTA
>JAYSKW010000426.1:0-7342 GCA_043726085.1 Limnoglobus sp. | reverse complement strand
GCTCCGCCCGGCCCCGCACACGCGCACGCCGATCCCCGCGTATTCGCTGACGATCGAACCCGATTCGCACTACATGAATTGGCAGCAAGACCCGTACAGTAACCACCTTGCACGCCTCGTCTTCCTCAAACCGACGACGCAGTTCAAGGTCACGATCGACCTCGTTGCGGACCTCGTGCCGATTAACCCGTTCGACTTCTTCATCGAGAAGGACGCGGAGAATTTCCCGTTCGCTTACGAAGAATCGACCGCACGCGATCTCACGCCGTATCTCGAAACGCTACCTGCTGGGCCGCTGTTGCAGAAGCTGATCGAGGCCGCGCGACTGCCCGTAATGCAAACCAACGATTACATCGTGGCGCTCAACAACCTCGTACACGACCGCGTCAGTTACGTCATCCGGATGGAACCCGGCGTGCAGGCCCCCGAGGAGACGCTCGAACTCGGGAAAGGCTCGTGCCGCGACTCCGCGTGGTTGCTCGTTCAGCTTGCGAGGCACATGGGCATCGCCGCCCGGTTCGCATCCGGTTACCTCATTCAACTCGTCGAAGATGATAAGCCTGTCGTCGGCCCCGAAGGACCAACGTCGGACTTCACGGACCTGCACGCCTGGGCGGAAATCTACCTGCCCGGCGCAGGTTGGATCGGCCTCGATGCCACGTCCGGTTTGCTCACCGCCGAGGGGCACATCCCGCTGGCGTGTACCGCCGACCCGCAGACGGCCGCCCCGATTAGCGGTGGCTTCAGCTTCGTAAAAGATCCGAACAACCCCGACGATGAACTCGGCGAACTGTTCGATTTCGAGATGTCGATCCGGCGCGTCGGCGAATCGCCGCGAGTGACGAAGCCATTTACCGACACGCAGTGGGACGCGATCAACGCGCTCGGGCACCGCATCGACGCCGACCTGCGCGAGTGGGACGTGCGATTGACGATGGGCGGCGAGCCGACGTTCGTGAGTGCGGAGAACCGCGATGCCGACGAGTGGAACATCGCCGCACCGGGGAAAGAGAAGCGCGAAAAGGCGAACGTGCTGCTGAAACGGCTGAGCGATAGTTACGCGAACGGCGGCGGCTTATTGCACTTCGGGCAAGGCAAATGGTACCCCGGCGAGCCACTACCGCGTTGGGCGTTCAGTTGCTACTGGCGTCGCGATGGCGTGCCGATGTGGAACGATCCGGCACTCGTCGCCGATGAATCGGCGAACTACGGTTACGGCCCCGATGACGCAAAACGCTTCGTGACGGCACTCGCGGAAACGCTGGCCGTCGACCCGACCTGCGCGATCCCCAGCTACGAAGATGCCTGGTATTACATGTGGAAAGAGCGTCGCCTGCCCGCGAACCTCGATCCGCTGAACAGCAAGCTCGAAGACAAAGAAGAACGCGCACTGTTCGCGAAAATCTTCGAGCAAAAGCTCGGCACCGTCGTCGGCTACGTCTTGCCAATCCGCCGCGATTACGCCAACAGCACGCAGTGGGAAACGGGGCCGTGGTTCTTACGCAAAGAGCAACTGTACCTGATCCCCGGCGACTCGGCGATGGGCTTTCGCATCCCGCTCGATTCGCTGACGTGGGAAGATCCGGCACAGCGTCAGTCGATCGAACCGCAAGATCCGTTCGCGCCGCGCGGCCCACTGCCCACGCAGATCGCAAACATGCGAAACACGCCGGTACCGCCACCGACGCAGAACGGCAAACACACGCCCGTCGCCTTCGGTAGCGGAACGGGTTGGTACGCGAAAAAGGAAGAAAAGGAGCCGCTCATCCGCACGGCATTCTGCGTCGAGCCACGCGAAGGACGGCTGCACGTGTTCATGCCGCCGTCGCGCTTCGCCGAAGAGTATCTCGATTTACTCACCGCCGTCGAAACGACTGCCGCGAAGTTGAAAATGCCCGTTCGCATTGAGGGTTACAAACCGCCGCACGATCATCGACTCAATCAGTTTTCGATGTCGCCCGACCCCGGCGTTCTCGAAGTGAACTTGCACCCCGCACACAGTTGGGACGAACTCGTACAGACCACCGAAACGCTGTACGAACAGGCGAAACAGACGCACCTGAGCACCGAAAAGTTCATGCTCGATGGTCGGCATACGGGCACCGGTGGCGGCAATCACATCGTCATTGGCGGGCCGACGCCGGCCGATAGTCCACTGTTGCGCAAACCCGATGTGCTGAAAAGCCTCGTCACGTTCTGGAACAATCACCCGTCGCTTTCGTATTTATTTAGCGGCATGTTCGTCGGCCCTACGAGCCAACATCCACGCGTCGATGAAGCCCGGCACGATGCGCTTTACGAACTCGAAATCGCGTGTAGCCAGCTGCCGCACAACGGGCAGACGCCACCCGCGTGGCTCGTCGATCGGCTGTTCCGGCATCTGCTCGTCGATTGCACCGGGAATACGCACCGCACTGAGTTTTGCATCGACAAACTCTTCTCGCCGGACACCCCCGAAGGCCGACGCGGACTGCTCGAACTGCGTTCGTTCGAGATGCCACCGCACGCACGAATGAGCCTCGTGCAGCAACTCTTTTTGCGCTCGCTCGTGTCGTGGTTTTGGAAAAAGCCATACGCACACAAGCTCGTGCGTTGGGGTACGCAACTGCACGACCGGTTCATGTTGCCTTACTTCGTCAATCAGGATTTCAACGACGCGCTCGATGAAATTCGCGATTCGGGCTATGCGTTCGACCCGTCATGGTTCGCGGCGCAGCACGAGTTCCGCTTCCCGCATCTCGGCGATGTTTCGCATCGCGGCGTTCACATCGAATTGCGACAAGCGATCGAACCGTGGCACGTGTTGGGCGAAGAAAGCGGCGGCGGCGGTGCCGTGCGCTACGTCGATTCTTCGCTCGAACGGATGCAAGTGAAAGTGCGTGGCCTCACCGATAGTCGGCACATTCTCACCTGCAACGGCAGGCGAATTCCGCTGCACCCGACCGGTACGCACGGCGAATTCGTTGCGGGGGTTCGCTATCGCGCGTGGCAGCCACCGGGTTGTTTGCACCCGAACATTCCCGTTCACTCGCCGCTCGTTTTCGATATTCTCGATCAGTGGAACGATCGCAGCGTCGGCGGTTGCACGTACCACGTTTCGCACCCCGGCGGACGGGCACACGAGCGGTTCCCGATCAATGGCCGCGAAGCCGAAGGGCGGCGATTGTCGCGCTTCTTCGGGTTTGGCCACACGCCGGGGCCGATCGCGATTCCGCCCGCCGAAGTGAACGCGGAGTTCCCGTACACGCTCGATTTGCGTCGCCCCGAGCCACCCGCCGCTGCAACCGGAACGCCCACGCTGACGAACCGACTGATTTCATCGCGAACGCCCGAATTGACAAAAGCAAAAGCCCGTTAGAAACTTGCTCCACGAAATTAGGAGGTATCTTCCCTGACGACGAACCTCTTCCCGAGTCAGTCGCAGAGCCAATCGCAATCGTCGGGTCGCATCGGATCCGACGCGACGCTGGCTTCACTTTCGTACGTGCCGTCGGCCGGCGCGATCGACGAAGCGGTCGATGCGTATGGGAAAATCCGACCGCATTGGGAAGCGTATTTTCGTGCGACCGAAGAACTCGGTTCCGAAGATCTCACGCGGCGCTGGCGCGACGCGCAGCACCTCATTCGTGAAAATGGCGTCACCTACAACGTCTACGGCGATCCGCATGGGATGACGCGCCCGTGGCAGCTCGACCCGATTCCGCTGCTGATTTCGCAGCTAGAATCGACATTTCTCGAAGTCGGTCTCATCCAGCGCGCGAAGCTCCTCGAGATGATTTGCGGCGATCTCTACGGCGAACAAAAACTGATTCACTCGGGTCTGATTCCCCCCGAACTGCTGTTCGCGAACCCCGGCTTCTTGCGGCCGTGCCAAGGTGTGCCGCTGCCGGCGAATCGCCACTTGCACCTCTATGCCGCGAACCTCGGCCGCGACGGCGATGGGAACTTCCGCGTGCTAAGCGACCGCACGCAAGCCCCATCCGGTGCGGGTTACACGCTCGAAAATCGCATCGTCCTTTCGCGTGCGTTACCTGAAGCGTTCCGCGATTGTCGCGTGCAACGCCTCGCCACTTTCTTTCGATCGCTACGCGAAACGCTGAACTCGATCGCGCCGCGAAACAAGGACAACCCGCGTACGGTTCTGCTGACGCCGGGGCCGTACAACGAGACGTACTTCGAGCATGCGTACCTCGCGCGCTACCTCGGTTACACGCTCGTCGAAGGTGGCGACCTGACGGTGCGCGATAACCGCGTCTTCCTGAAAGTGCTCGGTGGACTGCAACCGGTCGATGTCATATTCCGTCGCCTCGACGACGACTTCTGCGACCCGCTCGAACTGCGTCCGGATTCGTTCCTCGGCGTCCCCGGCCTCGTGCAAGCGGTGCGTGCGGGTACCGTTGCCGTCGCGAATGCACTCGGCACCGGCGTGTTGGAAACGCCTGCATTACTAGCGTTTTTACCGCGATTGTGCCGCGAACTGTTAGGCGAAGATTTGCGGATTCCTTCGGTGACGACGTGGTGGTGCGGCGAGCCGAGGTCGCTGAGCCACGTGCTCGCGAACTTGGAAACGATGGCGATCAAACCGGCGTTCCCCACGGCGCGGATGGACCCGATCTTCTGCGAAGATCTACCCGCCGAAGATCGTGCGAAACTGATCGCACGCATCCGGGCGAAGCCACGCGATTACGTCGGATTAAAGCGTGTGAATTTATCCACGACACCGGTGCTGGTCGGCGAAAATCTCGTCCCTCGCAAGATGGTGATGCGAACGTATCTGGCCGCCGACGGCGATACGTTTTGCGTCATGCCTGGTGGCTTGACGCGCGTGAGTTCGAGTGCCGACACGCCGATCGTTTCGATGCAACGCGGCGGCGGCAGCAAAGACACGTGGATCCTTTCGAGCGGCCCCGTCAGCAGTTTCAGCATGTTGCCGCAAGGCGCAATGCCGATCGAACTGACCCGCGCCGGTGGCGATCTGCCGAGCCGCGTGGCCGACAATCTCTTCTGGCTCGGGCGCTACGCCGAACGCGCCGAGGGAACGACGCGGTTACTGCGCGCCGTCGTCGCGAGGCTTGCGGACAAGTCCGGATTGGCCGATGTGCCCGAACTCCCGGCACTGCTTCGGGCACTGACATACCAGACCGACACGCTCCCCGGTTTCATCGGCGAAGGGGCCGCCGTCCGCTTGACGGACCCCGACCCCGAGGTGCTATCGCTCGTGTTCGACCACACGAAAGCGGGCAGCCTCGCCAGTGTGCTCGAAGCATTCCTGCGCGTGGCCGGGATGGTACGCGACCGCATTTCGGTCGACATGTGGCGGATCGTCAACGGCCTAAACGAGTACACACGGCGACCCGAAACCGAAGAACTCACACTCGGCGAAGTGCTCGAATTGTTAAACCGTTCGGTCATCACTCTCGCGGCATTTAGCGGCTTGGTGGTCGAAAGCATGACGCGCGGAGAAGGGTGGCGGTTCCTGAATATCGGCCGCAAACTCGAACGCGCCGTCAACGTGGTCAGCTTGCTCCGTGGCACGTTATTGACTTCGACACCACAAGAAGGGCCGGTCCTCGATGCCGTACTCGAAGTCGCTGACAGTGGCATGACATACCGCCGTCGCTACCTCGGTAGTCTGCGCGTCGAAGGCGTTTTGGACTTGCTGGTGTGCGATGAAACCAACCCGCGTTCGCTCGCCACGCAGCTTTCGGCGATCGTCGAAGACGTCGACCGCCTGCCGCGACCCACACCGGTTGGCAGTCGTGGGATCGACCAACGCCTCGCGCTCACGGCGTTCTCGGCGGTGCAACTCGCCGACGTCGGCAAGCTCGCCAAGGTGCAGCAACGGTCCCGACCGGCACTCGTCGCACTACTCGAACAACTGAAAACCGACTTGCCGATATTGTCCGATACGATCACGCTGAAATACCTCAGTCACCTGCAAACGTCGCGACACCTCGCGGGTGATTTCTTGCAATTCAACACCGCACGCAAACCATGATGACGTACCGCATTCAGCACATCACGAAGTACGAGTACGTTGAGGCCGTGTCGCTTTGCCAGAACATCGCGCACCTGACGCCGTGCGACGACGACCGTCAATCGTGCGAGTCGTCGGAGATTCGCGTCGATCCGGAACCGGCGGTCACCGTCGATCGGCTCGATTATTTCGGCAACATCGCAACGTACTTCACGGTGCAAGAACCGCATCGCGAACTGAAAGTGACGGCACATCACCTCGTCACGGTCGGCCCCGCACCGTACGGCTCGAATCAACCGACATCCGCATGGGAACAAGTCCGCGACCGCCTGAGTGGCGATCTTTCGCCCGACTGGTTGAACGCCTATCAATTCGCGTTCGACTCGCGTGCCGCCTATCAACGAAGCGAATTCGCCGACTATGCGGCCCGATCGTTCACGCCGGGCCGGCCGATTCTGGAAGCCTCACTCGACCTGACGCGGCGCATCCACGGCGACTTCGTTTACGACCCCCGCGCCACGACAGTCGCCACGCCCGTGTGGGAAGTATTCGAGAATCGCCGCGGCGTCTGCCAGGATTTCGCTCACTTTGAAATCTCCTGTTTACGCTCGCTCGGCTTACCCGCGAAGTACGTCAGCGGTTATCTCTCCACGGTGCCGCCACCGGGTCGTGCACGGCTCATCGGTGCCGATGCGACCCATGCGTGGGTGTCGGTATTTTGCGGGGAAATCGGCTGGATCGACGTCGACCCCACCAACGACCAAATCCCCAGCGACCGGCACATCCTCGTCGCACGCGGCCGCGACTACGACGATGTCAGCCCCGTAAAAGGCGTCATCCTCGGCGGCGGTGCCCACACGATCACCGTGTCCGTCGACGTCAGGCCGGTCGCGACAGGCGAAGTTTCGCCTACGGTCGAAGCGTAAATCCCGTTCTGGCTTCTTTACGGTTCCATTTTAGAAGACGGTGTCCGCGTGCAGATTTGTCTCATCGTACGTGAATGACATGCACCAACACGCAACACGTTTCCGCAACTTTCCTGCTTCCATTCGCTCAATCCAGAATCCCGATGCCGAAGTCGGAGGTGTCGTCGGCGTTCGTGACCGGTTCGAGTTCGTTGACGGTGGCGGCTTTGGCGTTCTCTTCGCCTGCGACGACGTCGGCGATGGCGTGGGCTTTTTTGATCGTTTCCTCGGTGCTCGTCGGGTCGACGGTTCGGCAGGTTTCCGTCAGGATTTCTGCGATCGTTTTCAGTTCGGTTTGCCATGCGATCGGATCGACGCCGGCGGGTGTGAGTTGCTGGAATTCTTCGAGCAACAAGATGAACCGCAGCAGGTGCCGGAAGATGATGCCTTCTTGTTTCGT
>JAYSKW010000425.1:0-4561 GCA_043726085.1 Limnoglobus sp. | reverse complement strand
TCGCCGATTTTCAGCGCCAGTTCGTCGAGCCGCTTCTGCGAGAGTTTTTGCGCGTTCGATGTGCCGAACCGACCGGAGAGATCCCATTCGAGGATCGTCGTATCGGGGTTGGCGACGAACAGGGATCGCCCATCTTTGGAGAATCGCATCGTCGCGCTGCCAGCGCGGGGGCGGAACGGGGCGAACGACTTGACGAGTTTCCAGGTGCCGACTTCCCACACGGCAATGCTCGATTGGTCGTCGATTCCGGACATCACCGCAAGTAGCCGCTCGTCGGGCGAAAACTCGATGCCTTCGATGCTCGCCAACGCCTTGGGGGTGCTCGGTTCGGTCGTCAACCGCAAGGTGGGATCGATCAACGTGGCGGTTTGTTCGCCGGTGGCGGTGTTCCAGACGCGGCACGTCGCATCGTTCCACAGGCCGCCGGTTATTAACGTGCGGTCGTCTTTGGTGAACGAAGAATGGCCCGGCGAGCCGTTCGATTTCAAGGTGTGGATCAACTTGCCCGTTGCGACATCGTAGAGGTGCAGCACGTTGACATTGTAATTGTTGTGCGTCCCGGTACCGGCGAAGAGCGTCTTGCCATCGTGCGAAAACAGCAGGTGCTGGCAGGCGTCGCGGTGGCCGGTGATGACGAACGGCTCCTTGCGTTCCAGAGGCGTCCAGATTAGCACTGTGTGCTTGTTATCCTGAAAGCTGATCGCAAGATGCCGGCCATCATCGGAGATCACTAGACCCCGCGAATGTTCTTCTGGTGTTTGGAACGTCGCGATTTCTTTGCCGGTTTTATCCTTGATGATCAGACGATTCTTGACTTGGTCTAAGGTGTAATCCCACAGTTTGCCCTTGTTCGTTTGAACGAACGTGATTGCGGGTTGGTCCGCTTTTGGCTGTGGCTTGCGAACGCCTCGACCGGTCTTCAAATCCCAACGGTATTCATCATTAAAGGTTGTACTCGTCAAGTTCGAGCCATCGGGGGAGAGTACGAATTCCGGTTTCGTTGCATGTCCCGAATCGGCGAGCAACTCTTTGCCTGTGTCCACATTCCAAACGCGGACGATGGACTCGGCATGGCTGACACAAGCGAGTTGCTTTCCGTCTGCGGAGAGATTCAGCCTTCGGTAAAAGGATTGCCCCGATCCCATGTCGAGTTTGAACACCGATTTCCCCGTTGCGATCTCCAAGACTTCGATTGTGCTCTTCGTGCGTGCCGCGATCCGCTTGCCATCGGCAGATGCCATGAGCTTCGTCACAACGGTGTCTTTTTCCGTCGGAGTGATGTTGCGGACGACTTTTTGATTCTCGGTGTCCCAAATGACGATCGGCCCTCTCTCGATGGCGTACGCGATCGACTTCGTACCCGGTATCAGTGCGAAATCGTTGGGCACTTCGACGCCGGGGATCGGCCCGTTTGCGAGCGAATTCGCCGTTAAATCCCAGAGCTGGAGCGGTTCGCGATCGACGCGGTATTGACCGTTTTTTACCTTTTTCAACGACATGATTTGCATCGTGACGACCCTTCCCGTATCGTCGAACTCGAATCGGGATTCGTGCATTCTCTCGACGGGGATTTTCTTCTCCGCGAGGATTCGCCCCGTGCTGAGTTCGACGTGTTGAATCACGGGATTTTGTAACAACTGACAGACGAAACTCTTTCCATCGGGTGCCATTGCGAGGGATTCGCATCGCCCGATTTTGTAACGCTGGACCAACTCCCCCGTTGCGAAGTCCCATAGTGTGACGTTGTAACCCAGGCAAAGGACTTGCTTGGCATCGGGCGTCAACCGAAATTCTGCTGGACCGTTGATGGCCCTTTCGCCGATGTCGCGCAATTTGCGTCCGGTGGCGGCTTCAAACACACCGAGGGTATAACCGCTACTTCCCGCCACTAGCGTTTTGCCATCGGGCGTGAACTGCACGAAATGCGGGTTCGCCTGTCGTAGCCGCACGGTGCCGAAGCGGCGGACGGCATCGGTCGGCAGTGGATCGCCGTAGCGATCGACGCGCTCGACTGGCTTTGCGGCGGGCTTCACTTCCGGGACCGGTGGCTGCGCGTGGGCCACCTGCTCGGGCCGCAGTGTCGTGCCGACGATGGTGGCGACGCAGATCAACCCGACCGTGGCCACCATCGAGCCGACGGTTGCGAGCGAAAGCCCGGTTTTCGCCAACGCCGCCACGGCCACCGGAACAGTGCCGTTCGACAAACTGATGGTTTTTTCGACCAACTCCGCCGATGCGCGTTCCGAGCCGAGGAACAACATCACGAGCGCGGCGGGCAGGTCGATGCCGCGGCGCAGCAACGCCGTCCGCAACCGCTCGCGTGCCCGTTCGAGCCGCGATTTCACGGCGGCTTCCGTGCAGCCGATGGCGCTGGCGGCCTCTTCGCGGGACTCGCCCTGAATGCAACATGCCACCACGACTTCCCGCAACGCCTGCGGTAACCGCGCGACTTCTTCGTGGATCGTGCGGCACAACTCCCGGTTCGCAAACGTATCGCGCGGCTCGCTGGCGCAGTCGTCGGGCAACGGTTGCGTGCGTCGCTTCGTGTCGCGCGCCGCCGCTTTTCGCGAAGCCCGTAGCGCTACCGAGTACAACCACGGTGCCAGCGGTTTTGTGATGTCGATCGTCTGGATTTGTCGCACCAGCGCGAGGAACGTCGCCTGGAATACATCTTCACAATCGGCCGAGTTGGAGAGCGTCCGTCGGCAAACGCCCCAGACCAACGACGAATGGCGTTCGACAATCAGTTCAAACGCCGCCTCATCGCGACTGACGGCATAGCGATTCAGGAGTTCCGCGACATCGCAATGTCGCCGGTCTATGAGCACGCGGCGCGAGCGGGAAATGATCCGGTTCCAGTATGTGGCCATGCGAAATCTCCCGTGCAGATAGCGTGTATCTTATATCTGCCCGCAGGGCGCGATTCGGCCCGGAGATTTTTGCGATATGTGGGTTTCCCTCGCTGGCGCGTCGGGCTAACAATTCGTCGGATTAATTCTTCGTTGCGGAATCGATCTGGGAATGGATTCGTTCGCGTGCATCATCGGGGAGTTCTGGCCCTTCCGCCGTTGGTTCGCTTCGCAGAAATTCACCTGTCGCTCGATCGACTTCCACGATCTGCGAGCGAAACCGCCGACAGGCGGCACACACGATTCGGTGAAAGCCCAAGACCAACCGTTGGCCCGTGGGGAGACCCGCATCCAGTTGCAGCGACGTCAGCTCGGCGGCGCGACGACACGAGATCATGATCGTTCACTTTCGGGTTCGGGATTGCCGTACCAGTTGACGGTCAGACACCGCCAGAGGCGCGACCGCGAGCGGTGCAAGATCACCCACAAGTTCGACGTGGAGATGCCTAATTCCTGACAAACTTCCTCACCGCTTTGTTCGTCGAGTTGCCAGAGCACGAAGACTCGTCGCATCCGCGTGGGAAGTGTATTCAGGCAAGCCTGCATCACCTTCCAGAATTCCTCACGATTCAACTCCGTATCCGGCGCATCTGCATCCCATTCCTCGGGCGATTGCCGCCACTTGCCGAGCGACGTGAACTGTTCGTTGAGCCATTTGTCTTCGGAAAGCGTGACGCGTTTCTGTTCGCGGATGGAACTCCGTAGCCAGTCGATGATCTTGTGTTTGAGAATCGCCGTCAGCCAGGTGCGAACCTTCGCGCGTTTCGTGAACCGCTCGTGTCCTCGCCACGCGGCCAACAGCGTTTCTTGCACCAAATCCTCGGCCACATCGGCCCTTCGCACTTTGCTTAATGCAAACCGATAGAGTGCCGATCCGTGATCCTCGAGCCAACGATGAGGCTCGAGCGATTCCGGGCTGGCCGCATCGTCCGCTGAGGCTACATCCGACTTCATACGATGCCACTCGAGACAAATTATCACAACGACGCGTAAAACTTTTGTCGCAACTCCAAACGAGACCTTACACAAGAATACAGCATTTTCTCAAGAACTTCCCGGCGCGGGCCGACGATCTGGTATTTCCCATTCCATTGTTTATGCCCGTGTAAGGTTTTCCGCTCCGAGACGACAGACCATCGCCCACGATTCAATTCGATCGTGCGGTTCTGGCTACTGTGTTTTCGGAGTTGACGACATGATGTTTCAGACTCGCTTGCTGCTGACGGCTCTCGCGGTTGGCCTCACTTCGATATCGGTGCAGGCCGATACGGTGAGCGTGACGGTCACGATTCAAAACCTCGCACCGAGGAACAGCGTATCGTTCGCGCCGCTGCGATTGGGCTTCGGCAACGGCTCATTCGATGCTTTCAATAACGGCCAAACCGCCAATGCTGCGACCATTTCGATCGCCGAAGGTGGATCGGGATCGGCCTGGTTCCCCGCATTTCGGGCCGCCGAACCGAACGCCGTGCTGGGTTCTGTGGGTGGGGCACTCTTGCCAGGCACGACTGCCAGCAACACGTTCCTCGTCGATAGTAGCGTCAATCGCTTCTTCACGTTCGGCGCGATGGTCATCCCCAGCAACGACTTGTTTATCGGTAACGATTCGCCGACGCGATTCCAACTCTTCGACGCGAACGGCAACCTCGCCA
>JAYSKW010000424.1:0-3198 GCA_043726085.1 Limnoglobus sp. | reverse complement strand
GATCCCGAAGGACAAGGCCGAAGAGTACGTCATCGTTTGCGGCGTGTTCATTCACCCACAAGCCGCCGACGACTCGAAGATCTACGACTACAACTACGCGGCCACGAAGCTCGCGATCAAGAGCGCGATGCACCAAGAGCCGAACATCGACACCGTTCTGGCGCGTCGCACCGAAAAGCACCCGTTCAGCCCCAAATAAGTATCGCGTTCGCGTTCCGCCGGGGTGAACCCGGCGGCTCGTATTTGTCCCCATCTCGCCTTCCCTCAATTCTGGCGAACCGATGACCGATAAACCGACGATTCTCGTTCAACTCGATACCGATGCTCTCCCGAGCACCTTCGACCGCGTTGTGGCCGTCGATGCGGGGGCACATCACATTTTCAGCTACGGGGGCGTCACGCCGGAGAATGTTGTTACACTCGTGCATGGCTGCATTTTTACACGCGGCGCGAAGGATCTGCACCGCACCGCAATCTTCGTCGGTGGCTCGGATGTCGCCGCCGGTGAAGCCGTCGTCGCCGAGATTCGCAAACAACTGATACCCGCCGCGAAGTTGACCGTGTCCGTGATGCTCGATTCCAACGGCGCGAACACCACAGCGGCGGCATCGGTGCGGGCGGCCGCGCGGCACGTCAATCTGGATAGCGTCGAATCGCTCGTCCTCGGTGGCACCGGCCCCGTCGGGCAGCGTGTGGCGCGGTTATTGGCGAAACATGGCGGGCATGTGCGGCTCGGTTCGCGGCAACTCGACCGCGCCGAAGCGGTGGCCGCGAAGATTCGCCAAGAAGTACCCGGCGCGAAGATCGAAGCCGTCAGCGTGGCCACCAGTAGCGATGGCCCGAAGGCATTGCAGGGGCGGGAGCTCGTGATCGCGGCGGGGGCACCGGGCGTGCTGCTGTTACCGAAAAAAGTGCGCGACACGGCCAAACAACTGCGGGTGATGATCGACCTCAACGGCGTGCCGCCTGCCGGTATCGAGGGCGTGGCACTCGGCGACCGCGGTAAAGAACTCGATGGCATCACCTGCTACGGGGCCATCGGCGTCGGCGACACGAAGATGAAAATCCACAAGGCCGCGCTCGCGGCACTCTTTGAGAAAAACGATCTGTTGCTCGACATCGACGAAATCTACGAGATCGCACTGCGTCTGCCGTAAAACTCTTCCGTTCGCATTCACGCGCTGAAAAATTTCTTGTGGGCCGCAATTGTGGCGGTGGCGGCGCTGAGGCTGTCGGGGTATGGGAACGCTTCGGCAGAGATGTAACCGGTGTAGCCGATCTTCTCCAGGGCCGTCGCGATTCGTTTGAAGTTCGTGTGGCCGCCACCGGCGGGGCGACGGTTCGAATCGGCGAGATGTACGTGCCCGATCTTGTCGCCAGCGGCTTCGATCGCCTTCGCGATATCGACTTCTTCGATGCTCATGTGAAACAGATCCGCGAGTAAGACTACGTGCGGTTCATTCGCCATTTTCAGCAGATCGATGCCTTGTTCGAGGCGGTTACAAAAGTTCGTTTCGTAGCGGTTCAGCGGCTCGTAAATCAGCTTCGTGCCACATCGGCCCGCGTACTCGCCGAGCGTTTGCAACGCCCACACGAGATGCCCCGTTGCGGCTTCGCGGCTATGGCCCATACCCCATCGCCCTTGCATCGAACCGATGATCGCCGGGGCGTGGTGTTTGGCACCGAATTCGATCATCGACTTCACGAAATCGAACGCCTTGCGCCGGACGCTGGCGTCTTCGTCAGAGAGCGTCAGCCCATGTTTCACATAACCCGCGCCGGTGCCGACGGCGGCGAGTGACAGGCCGTTGTCGCTGAGTATCGCTGGGAGATCGGGTACCGCATCGGGGCCGGGGGCGAATAATTCGATGGCATCGAAGCCGAGTTCCTTCGCGGTTTTGCACGAGGCTACCAGATCGTCCGAAAGTACGAACGGGCCACTCTTCGCTTCGGGAACCAAACTCACAGTGACGGCGGACTTCATACGCAGCTCCTCAGTCGATGGAAACGACGGCTTTAATCACGCCCGATTCGGGCTTCATCCAGGTCGGAAATACGTCGATCATCGCGTCGAAGTGGCTCTGGTGCGTAATCCACGGCTTCGTGTTAATGGTGCCCTCTTCGATAAGGCGAATGATTCGCGTGAAGTCCGCCGATAGCGCGTTTCGGCTTGCTAGGAAGGTCATTTCGCGGCGATGCATCAGCGGCTGGGTGAACGCGATCTCTTGGCTCGTGATGCCTACGAAGATCAACCGGCCCGCGAATGCAACGAAATTGTAAGCGTTCGCCATCGACTTGTTACTGCCCGTCGCATCGATGACGACATCGGCGAAGTTCCCGCCCGTGATCTCTTCGACTCGTTTGAGTTCGCTGCCATCACCGGTGACGAGAATCGTATCGGGCACGCCCATCGTTTCGCGAACGAACTGGAGGCGTTGCGCGTTGATGTCCATCACGATGGTCTTCGCGCCGGTCAACTTCGCGAACTCGACGGCACTGAGTCCAATCGGCCCCGCGCCGATAATCAGGATATGCTCGCCAGGCTTCGGGTGGCCGCGATTGATCGCATGGCAACCGATGCCGAGCGTTTCGACGAGTGCGAGTTGGTCATAGCTGAGCGTGCGCGAGACGTGGAGTTTGCGTGCGGGGATCGCGAACAGCCGTTGCAATCCGCCGTCGCAATGGACGCCGAGCGTTTGATGGTTCATGCAGCAGTTCGTGTGGCCGCGAACGCACGAATAGCAATGCTGGCAGTTGATGTACGGCTCGATACTGCAACGGTCGCCGGGCTTGACGTTCGTCACGCTGGGGCCGACGGCAACGACTTCCACACCGAGTTCGTGGCCGGGAATTCGCGGGTAGCTGAAGAACGGCATCTTGCCGAGAAAACCCGAATAATCGGTGCCGCAAATGCCAACACGGTGAACGCGAACGACGGCATCACCCGCCACCGGTGTCGGCGGTTCGGGCACATCGATCACCCGAAACGAGCCGGGACTTTCGAGTTGTAGGGCTTTCATGCAAGTTCGCTTTCCATGTAAACCGTCAGCGCGATGACGGTGTCTTCTGTTGTAGCTGGCCTCTGTGAGGCGGGTTTTCTCGAACCGGGGTCAGAGACCCCAGCTACAAGAAGTTGTAGCTGGCCTCTGTGAGGCCGGTTTTCTCGAACCGGGGTCAGAGACCCCAGCTACAAGAAGT
>JAYSKW010000423.1:0-1082 GCA_043726085.1 Limnoglobus sp. | reverse complement strand
GATGTACATCTCGTGCCCGGTCAGGCACCCGGCGATTTCGAGCGATTCGAGGCCCAATAATGTGTTCCGTTGCCGCACCGCAGGGAGGTCGCCGCCGTTGAGCAGTTGCAGGAACTGCACCGTGTACTCGATGTCCCGAATCCCGCCGCGGCCCGTTTTCACGTCGAGTTCGTCGGCCCCGGCTTGCGTCGTCCGCTGCTCCATGCGACGCTTCAGCGCTTTCACTTCGTTGATCTCGGAGAAGCTGAAATACTTGCGATAAATGAAC
This sequence comes from Limnoglobus sp., assembly GCA_043726085.1. Taxonomy (GTDB): domain Bacteria; phylum Planctomycetota; class Planctomycetia; order Gemmatales; family Gemmataceae; genus Limnoglobus. Next base: position 814 of record JAYSKW010000423.1, on the reverse strand, counting down.
GGCTCGATCGCCCGGTGGAACTCACGGCCTAACGACATGTCGCCGGCAATCGGGCGGAGTTTGATGAGCGCTTGCCGTTCCCAGGTTCGCCCTTGCACGTCGTAATAAGATAACGTGCTGGCCATCGAACGCGCCAGTGGCCCGCGTGCGCCGTCCGGACGCAACCGCAGATCAACGCGATAGGCAATGCCGCGATCCGTGTGGTTCGACAACAACCGGACCACCTCGGAGACGACTCGGGCGAAGTAGTCCGCGTTGGGGGTCGTCCCCGCTTGCTTGCCCGTCGTTTCGCCGTCCTGGTCGTACAGGAACATCAGGTCGATGTCGCTCGAATAGTTCAACTCGTCGCCGCCGAGTTTGCCGAACGCGAACGCGACAAACTTCGCCGGCTGGCCGATGGCGATCATCGGCTGGCCGTACTTCTTACTGGTGCTACGCAGCGCGGTTTGCATGGCGACTTCGACACTGGCGTCCGCGACGCGAGAGAGTTCACGGGTGACTTCTTCGAGCGGTCGATCCCGCAGCACGTCGTTCACGCCGATGCGCAACATCTGCAAGTGCCGAAACCGCCGAAAGGCCCGCAGCACGCCCGAATCGTCGTACATCGCGTCCACGTCGGCTTTCAACTGATGCACGAGTTCTGCCGTGGACGGCGTCGGCTTGGGCGCGGAGTAGACGACCTCGAACGCTTCGGGATAAGCCACCAACGTGTCCGCGAAGAACTGCGACGTGGCCAGCAATTGCAGAAGCGATTCCAGCCCGCGCCCGCGTGGGTCGAGCAAGATCGAAAGTTGCTGGCGTGCGGCGGGTTGGG
>JAYSKW010000422.1:0-3703 GCA_043726085.1 Limnoglobus sp. | reverse complement strand
AACTTCGCGCCGACTTTCCCGTTTCTCGATCTGTTGTGGGGCACGTTTTACATGCCCGCCCACGCACGACCGGAAATCTACGGCGTTGCGCGCAACGATGTCCCCACGGGGTTCTTCGCGCAGATGGTCTATCCGTTCCGTGGCCTCGGCAGTTGGGCCTACCGTCGGCCCGCCACCGTTGCCGCAGTTGCGGGAATACTCGTTGCCATCACCTGGCTCGGCATTGCGAAACTCGAACAATCGACCGTGCTGAACCCAACGGCGGAGGTGGCCGAACCGCTGCCCGCATTGCCAGCGATCCCACGATCGAACACGACGGCGATGGCCGTTACCGCGCATGGGCCTCGCTTGATTCTTGGCTCCGGCGATGGCACCGCCATACTTCGCGATGCGAACAGTGGCAACGAAATTTCGTGCGTGGGGCATTCGCGCCGAATCAACGCGGTCGGCTTCAGCCCCGATGGAAAATGGGCCGCTACAGCCAGTGGCGACGGTACCGCCCGCGTTTGGGATGCACTCACTGGCAAGGCGTTACGAACATTGGACGATCGCGCCGGAAACGTCATGAGCGTGGCCATCAGTACGGACGGCTGGGTGACTGCGGGTAGCGTCGATGGCAGTGTTCGCATCTGGGGGCCGGGTGGGTCGCTCGCATATAAAAAGGCATTCGGAGCGGGTTCGATCCATGCCGTAGCGATATGCGAAGGCGGTCGAAAGGTCGCGGTTGCACGCTTCCACGAAGCGATCCTTTGGGAACCCGCCGCCAACCGCACGGTGGCGTGTACCGGGTTGAAGAACCTCGCATATTGCCTCGCGATTTCGGCGAATGGCAGCCGTGCCGTTGCGGGAGATTACGACGGTCAGTTGCTCGTTTGGGACGAAGGTAGCGAACGACCGACATTCGCGAAGTCCGTACACGTGGGGCCGGTGTATGCCGTGGCACTGAGTGCGGATGGCACGAGCATCGTCACTGGCGGGGCCGACGCGACTATGCAAAAATGGAATGCGACGACCGGCGAAAACCTCGGCCGCATCGGCACGCACATCGACGCGATCTTTGCCATCGCGCAAGATGACACAACCGGACGCACCATTGCCGCCAGCAAAGATGGTAAAACGAGGGCATGGTTCCAATCGCGGTGATGTTGGGTAGCAGAAAAGTGGTTCCACCACTTCCCACCCCACCCCTCCCCAGACTCACTCCCGAATTTCGGAACCACCCTAACCCAGCAACGACTTACGTCCGATTTTGACCGATTCCAATCGCGCAGGAACCACTTTTTCGGTGGCCATTTTAGGCAAAACTGCGACCTGGCTGTGAACCATGCCCAAAACTGCGACCTCGCTTTTAACCATGCCAAAACAAGTATTTGGAACAATCCGATGGAGTATCGCGAACGAAAGATCCAAACGACGGGATACACTGAACGTACTCCATTCGACTCGAAATAGATTGTCGAGGATCGATCAACGAGTGATGCCCGAATCGCGTTATGCCGATACCGACGAATGGAAGTGGCAGAGGGACAAACGATGCGTATGAATGGCCTGCTCGCGATTTTCGCCTTTGCCACTTGCCTCGCCGCGAGTGCGGAGGAACCGACCGATGGCAAGATCGTCATTCGACCCAAGAATGGCAGCACACCGAGCATCAAATCCGCCCCAGAAGTGATCCCCGACAAAGACGGCTTCCTTGTCATTCGCCCCCTCCGCTACGGATCGCCCGCAGCAACGATGCCAACGCCCCGGCAACTCGATTCGGATACCGGCAAAGGTTCCAAACCGGTCAAGCCCGCGGTCGGTTCGAGCCTCGACCCCGTACCAGTGTCGGACCCGAAACCAGTCCCCGACGGCACCGCACCGAAGCCCTCTGCCGACGCCAAGACTGACGTGGAGAAGGGCAAAGTCGTTCTCGAAACATGGGACGTTGCATACTTGAAGGGCCAGAAAATTGGCTATTTTCACGTGATCGTTCGCGAACACGAACACGATGGCAAGAAGTACGTGTATGCCACGAAGATGTTCCGCATGAATGTGTCGCGGTTCGGGCAACCGGTCGAGCAATGGACCGAAGACGCGACGATGGAGACGATCGAAGGCACCGTACTGACCGTGCGGATGCGCTACGAAGTCGGCAAGAATCAGACGCTGTCGATCACGGGGAAAGTCGATGGCCGGACGCTTATCGTGAAAGGCGAAGGCGCGGCGGCAGCAGCCGAAAGCGTGCCGTGGCCCGAAGGCGTTCTCGGTGTCGCCAAGGAAGCCACGCTGCTCGCGGATCGCAAGCCGAAGCCCGGCGAGTCGTTCGAATATTCGGTCTACGAAGGACGATTGAACCAGGCGATCAAGACCACCGTTACCGCGAAAGCGATCGAGACGGTGGCGCTCATTCAAGGCGAGAAACCGCGCAAACTCCTCCGCCTCGAAGCGGTCATGCAAGAACTCAAAGACAAGCAGGGTCGCGTCGTATTCAAGATGCCACCCGGTACGATTTGGTGCGACCCGGACACGTTCCAGATGGTCCGTATGGATCAAGACATGGCCGCACTCGGCGGGCGCATCACGTACATGCGGACGACGAAAGACGTTGCGCTGCGGCCCGCCACGAAGCTCGTCGAAATCTTCGATGCACAGTCGATCGTACTCGCTCGCCCCGTGCCGAATTTGCACGAGGCCGCATCGGCGGTTTACCGGATTACGATGGAATCCGAAGCCGATCCGGAGTCGGCGATCCCGCAAGATGGCCGGCAGATTATCCAGAACATCGACAAGGCGAAGAAGACGTTCGACCTGCAAGTGAGCGCGATTCGCGGCATTCAGAAACTCGCGGTGGCGGAGAAAGTTCCCGGCCCGGAATATCTCTCGCACAGCTTCTTCATCGACTGGCAAGACGACCGCGTGAAGGCGCACGCCAAAGCCGCCGTGGCGGGACTGCCAGCGGGGGCAACGCCTTGGCAGCAGGCGAAAGCCGTGGAAACGTGGGTATTCCAGAACATGCGTGGCGTCGAGTTTTCGCAGGCCCAAGCATCCGCGAGCGAAGTGGCAAAGACGCTCAACGGCGATTGCACCGAGTTCGGCGTGTTGGCGGCGGGCATGTGCCGGGCGCTCGGCATCTCCAGCCGCACCGTGTACGGGCTGGTGTACGCCACGGACCGCAGCGGCAAGGCATTCCTGGCGTATCACATGTGGTACGAAGTCTACGCCGAGGGCCAGTGGCTCGCGCTCGACGGCACCCGCGGCCAAGGTTCCATCGGGCCGGGGCACATCAAGATCACCGATACATCGTGGGATAACGAAAAGTCACTCGCACCCGTGCTGCCACTCATCCGCGTGCTGATGGCCAAACCCGCAGTCGAGATCGTGAAAGTGAACGAACGGTAACCGTTGCCCGCAGTCTGGCGATTCGGTTCCTATTCTAATGGATAGAATCGTCACCGAAGGGTATCTCCCATGCCAACTGACACGCGAATCGCGGCCATTGCCGACAAAGTTCACAACCGCGAACGGCTTACGTTCGACGATGGCATGTACCTCGACCAACATGCGGACTTGTTCACGCTCGGCGAACTCGCGAATGGCGTTCGCGAACGGTTGAACGGCAACGTCACGTACTACAACGTCAATCAGCACCTCAACCCGACGAACGTCTGCGTGTATCGCTGCCAATTTTGCTCGTTCCGTGCCGATTTGAAATCGGAACGCG
>JAYSKW010000421.1:0-4705 GCA_043726085.1 Limnoglobus sp. | reverse complement strand
TCGCCACGCTCCCCGCCTATCTCAACGCCCTCACCGGCAACGGCATCCACGTCATCACCGTCAACGACTATCTCGCGCGCCGTGATTGCGAATGGATGTCCCCCATCTATCACGGTCTCGGCATCACCTGCGGCTACATCCAGAGCGACATGGATGCGGGGCTGCGCCGCGTCGCTTACGAGTGCGATATCACCTACGGCACCAACTCCGAATTCGGCTTCGACTACCTGCGCGACAACATGAAGCCCGCGCGATTCGACGATGAAAAGTACGACCCGTACTACCGCCAGTGCCAGCGTACGCCGTTGAACTTTGCGATCATCGACGAAGTCGACAACATCCTCATCGACGAAGCCCGCACGCCGCTCATCATCTCCGGCCCGGCGTACACCGACATTCGCAACTACGAAAAGTCCGACGAGATCGTTCGCAAACTCACCGATCTCGAACGCAAAGCTCGCCAGGAAATGAAGGCGAGCGGGCAATCGACATTAACGGGAACCGAAGGCGATAACATGCCGATCGTCGGCACGCTCGACCCGGAGAAAGTGAAAGATGTGCCGCGTGGGATTTACTTCGAGATCAAGGAAAAGGAACGCTCCGCGCACCTCACCGACCTCGGCGTGCGCGAGGCCGAACGGCTGGCGGGCGTCGAATCGTTCTACACGTCGGGGAACATGGAGTGGCCGCACCTGATCGACAACGCGATTAAGGCACACCATTTGTACCACAAAGACAAGCATTACATGATCGCCCCGGATCCACGGGAGAACAACGAACTCGGCATCATCATCATCGACGAGTTCACGGGCCGCGCCATGTTTGGCAGACAGTGGTCCGACGGCTTGCACCAGTCGGTCGAAGCGAAACATCGCCGCGAAGGCGTGAAAATTAAGCAAGAAACGCAGACGCTCGCCACCGTCACGCTGCAAAACTTCTTCAAGCTGTACGGCAAACTCGGCGGCATGACCGGCACCGCGATGACCGAGGCGAACGAGTTCTGGAAGATCTATCAACTCGATGTCGTCGCCGTGCCGACGAACCGCCCGCTGCACCGCGTCAACGAGCCGGACTTGGTTTACAAGACCGAAAAGGACAAGTGGGATGCCGTCGTCGCGGACATCGTCGAAGTCAATCGCTCGGGTCGACCGATCCTCATCGGCACGACCGATGTGGCGAAATCCGAGCGGGTTTCTTCCCTGCTCAAACGGCGTGGCGTGAAGCACGAGCTTTTGAACGCGAAGCCCGAGAACGTGGCGCGCGAAGCGGAGATCGTGGCGCAGGCGGGCCGCATGAACGCGGTGACGATTTCGACGAACATGGCCGGTCGCGGCACCGACATCATCCTCGGTGGCAACGCCGAAACGCTCGCTTGGGCACGGTTGAAGCAACTCAAGAACGAAGATAGCCGCCCGCTCTACCCGACGCGGCTCGAAGTGCCGGATGCGATCTGGAAGTTGACCGTCGGCGAGATCGACCAAAAAGAAAAGATGAAGGAAGAGGGGCGGAAAGTCGCCGAGTTGGGCGGGCTGCACATCGTCGGTACCGAGCGGCACGAAAGCCGCCGCATCGACAACCAGTTACGCGGCCGCGCGGGCCGACAAGGCGACCCCGGCAGTAGCCGATTCTACCTTTGCCTCGAAGACGAACTGATGCGGCTCTTCGGCGGCGAACGGATGATGCGCCTCATGAACTCGCCGCTCATCGGCCTCAAAGACGGCGAAGCGATTGAGTCCGGAATGCTTTCGCGGCAGATCGAAAAGGCCCAGCGCAAGGTCGAAGAATATCACTTCGACCAGCGCAAGAACCTCCTCGATTACGACGAGGTGATGGACCAACAGCGGAAGCGAACGTACTCCGCACGGCAGGCAGTACTCGATGGCGGCAACCCGCGCGCGATGCTCCTGACGATGATCGACGCGCAGATCCGCCTCGCGGTCACGCGCTATGCCGCCGCCGACTACGGCACCGGCAGTTTCGCCGACTTTGCCGCCACCCGCTTCGGCGTCGAATTTGAAGCCAGCGACTTCCGCGGTTGCAATTTCGAGGAAGCGAAACAGGCCGCACAAGACAAAGCCTTGGACATGGCACCGGTGTTCATCCAGGAAGCAATGGACGAAAACCTCAGCCTCGACGACGACGAAAAAGACTGGAAGTGGAACGAACTCGCCCGCGTCGCCACGTCGCGGTTCGGCATGAAAGTCAGCGCCGCCGACCTCAAAGCCATCGGCCGCGAGAACCTCAGCGATTACCTGCTGGGCGGTGCGAGCGAAGCCGTCAAGGCGATCGATCTGTCCGACGGCCAGCGCTTCCTCGACCGGAATTACGGCCCCGAATCGCTCGCCGACTGGGCTCGCGTGAAGTTCGGCCTGAAGATCGAATCGAGCGAAGTCGACGACAAAGAAGCGAACGAACTGACGAAGCTGCTCCACCAGAAAGTGCGCGAAGCGTATCGCCAGAAGGACATCGAATTCCCGATCCGCGTCGGCATGGCGGCGCACATGCCCGAACGCGCCTCGACGACGCACCGACCGAACCGCGAACACCTGTACGGCTGGGCGATGCAGCGGTTCCAATCGAGCGCGATTTCCGAGGAAGTCGTCCGCACAGAGCCGCGTTCGATGATTCTCGAACAACTCTTGAAGGTCAGCGAGACGCAGATCCCGGCGGTCGATTACCCGGAAATCGACGCGAAACTCGAAGAAGTCTTCAGCGGGGCCATCACCGCCGAGGCTGCCGATGCTAACGATCTCATCGAGTGGTCGAAAGAGACTTTGAAGCTCGAACTCGACCCGAAGCGATTGACCGGCTCCACCCGCAACCGCGTTCGCGACGAAATCCTCAACGCCTACGACTTGCGGTACCGCCCCGAAATGCACGACATGGAACGGCGGCTCGTCCTCGATCAACTCGATAGCTCGTGGAAGAGCCACCTGCTGACGATGGACCATTTGCGCAGCACCGTCGGGCTATCGAGCTATGCCCAAGAAGACCCGAAGATCGTCTACAAACGCGAAGGCATGAAGCTGTTCGACGGCATGTGGGAAGGCATCGAAGACCGCACGACGGAACTCGCGTTCAAGATCGAAGACGTCGGCGACGATCAAGTCGAACGCGCCTACTATGCCGGGGCAATGGCATCGCACCAACAAGCCGAAAGCGCGATGCGGGCGCGGGCCTCGCAAGTGTCGGCACAAGTCGAATCCGACCTCGCATCGGCCAACGCCGCGAGCGGCGGCGAACCGAAGAAGATCGAGACGATCCGCAACATCGGCGCAAAGATCGGCCGCAACGACCCCTGCCACTGCGGCAGCGGCAAGAAGTACAAGAACTGCCACATGAAAACCGACCAGCAGAACTGAGTGCGGGAATGATGTAACGAGCCGCCGGGCTTGTGCGACACTTCTATCGAAGAGAATTCGCCGTGCGTCACCCGCAACTGCTGATCTGTGCCTTCGACGATTGGCTCGCGAAACAACTGGCGACGCTGGCCGCCGATAGCGGTTGGTTGCTGAAAGAAACGCGGCAAACGGGGGCGTGCCTCGCCCTGCTGGTGCCACCCCGGCCTACGGTCGTCGTCGCCCAACTCGACCCACGTTCGGATACCACCAACCCGCTCGCCTTCCTCGCGGACATTCATCGCATCGCCCCCGATGCCGCCACCGTGGTCGTCAGCGATAGCAAGCTCAACGACGACGACCGCGCCCACTGGACCGCAATGGCGTTCGACCTCGGCGCGCGCTACGTCACGTTCCCGCCGCTGTTTCGGCAAAACCTCGAAGACATCGTCAGCGGGCTGATGGCGTCCCGAATCCGGGCGGACGCGCGATGAGCGAAAAACGCGAATTGCCGATGCTCGACGAACGCCGTTGCACCGGTTGCGGCGACTGCGTAACGATCTGCCCAACCGACTGTTTAGCGATGGCGGGCGCGTTGCCGTGGCTGCCGCGCCCCTACGATTGCATCGCGTGTTCGGCATGTGCGATTATCTGCCCGAGCGAGGCGATCGCGATTCGCCTGGAATTTTGTTGACACGTTGTGTTGGCTCGGTATTGTTCGCCCGGCACGGCATCGGTTACCGACCGATATGCGGCAAAACAGGAGGAGGGCACAAGATGCGTAAAGCAAGTTTCGCGTTTGCGGTGGTGGCTGTCATTCTGGCGACGGCGGGGACGGCGTCGGCGCAGGCTCCGTTCGTCTCGAAACCGATCGACACGGACAAGTATCTCGTCCGTCCGTCGGCGGCCATCGGCAACGTTACGGGGCAAGCCACCAGCGGCATCATTCGCACGGCGGCGATCACGGTGGCAAACACCATCGAAGATAACGGCTTCGTGCGGACGTTCAACAACTTACTCGGTCGCCGCGCACAACCGACGCCGAACCAGGCGGGCTACAGCGCGCTGCCGATGGCTTCGTCGTATCAATCGATGAAGTACCGTAACTCGTTCGTGCCTTTCGCACCGATCGCATCAACTTACGGCAAATCGCCGAACATTCGGTAACGGCGAATCTCGGTCGCAAACCGTTGTGGGCGTCCGTCGAGGAAAGAATTTCCTCGACGTAAGTCGGAATTGCGGAGGCTCCAAAACCGGTTTTTGGGGTGTTTTTCGGTTTTCGCGACCCGAAAACGCGGCTTTTCGATCGCGATCCACTGTTCCGTATTCCGTATATCGAACTCTCGTCGTGGGTTATGTCGAAAGGG
>JAYSKW010000420.1:0-5871 GCA_043726085.1 Limnoglobus sp. | reverse complement strand
CCCATGGTTCCACCATGGGCTGATAGAGCGACCCCTTCAGGGTCGAGTTCTGTCTTCAGTCCTGAAGGGACTGCTCACGTAGCCCATGGTGATACCATGGGAGGGGCAGCACCCATTGGTGTGGCGAGTAAGCGGAGAAATTGATGCTGAGATTCGTTACGATTGCGGTCTTGATTGCATTCCCAATCAATCTTCGTGCTGCGGAGCCGACTGCGACGACGTTGCTTGCGCTGCAAGAGCAGATGCGGACGATGATCGATGCCGCGGAGCCGTCGGTGGTGGCTATCGTCGTTTCGTCGAACGCGAAATACCCGGCTCGCAACGAATCGAAACCGTGGCAACTCGGCGCGTACCAGAAGCTCGCACGGCAGATACAGTTCGTCCAAGAACGCGATCGGCTCGACCTCGAAGACATTCGCAATATCCCCGATAACTCGTTCGTTACCGGCGTGGTAATCGACTCCTCCGGGCTGATCCTCACGAACTATCACGCGATTGATGGTGCCCGCAAAATCTACGTGCGTTTCTCCGGCAGCGGCGGTTCGTATGCGGACATTCACGCCGCCGATGCGCGGAGCGACCTGGCCGTGCTCAAGCTCATCGACGTCGGCAAGAAGTTGAAAGCGGTGAAGTTTGCCGACGTGCAACTCTACGATCAACCGGGTGGAACGAAGGCGAACGTCTACCGCGGGATGTGGGTGTTGTCGCTCGCTCATCCGTTCGCGTCGGGCTTCGCCGACGGTCAGCCGAGCGCTTCGTGGGGCATACTCAGCAACGTGCGGCGGCGCGTCGCCACGGCTGGTTCGGAAGAGCAACGTCAGGGTTTTTTACACCAATACGGCAGCCTGTTGCAGACCGATGCGCGGCTCAACTTCGGTTGCAGTGGCGGCGCACTTTTGAATTTGAACGGCGAATTGATTGGGCTGACATCGTCGGTGGCCGCCGTGACGGGAAGCGAAGCGAGCGGCGGTTACGCGATCCCGATCGACCCAATTTATCGCGGCATCATCGAAGCATTAAAAGAAGGCACGGAGGTCGAATATGGCTTCCTCGGCGTCGCGCCCGGTGGCATGTCGAACGATGAGCGACGCCCCGGATTGCTCATCGGCGCGACGACGGCGAACACACCGGCAGGTCTCGCGAATCTGCGACAGGGGGATGTCATTCAGGCGGTGAACGGCGCACCGATCCGCGAGCCGGACGATCTGTTTCTGCAAGTCGGTGGCTCGCTCGCCGGTACGAACGTGACGCTATCCGTTTTGCGCAATGAAACGAAAATCAACGCGAAGATTCGCCTCGCCAAGTTCCTGCATCCGCACCCGTGGATCGCGTCGAATCAGCCCGCCGCAGTGCATGGGTTACGCGTCGATTACAGCAGCTTGCTCGCCCAGCAGCAGGGTTTCGGCCCCGGTTTTCGCATGATCTCCGCACAGAACGGAGTAATCGTTCGCGAACTGATTCCGAAGAGCGCGGCCGAAGCCCGTTTCAAAAAGCTCGCGAATCCGCAATCGCGTTGGCTCATCACTGCCGTCAACGGCAAAGACGTTCGCACCCCCGCCGAGTTCTACGCCGAGGCCGGGCGAAACCGCAGCGCCACGCTGACCGTGAGCAACGCGATGGAGCCGAACGGCGACACGCAAACTGTTACCCTACCGTAGTGGTGCCACGCGATGAAATATGCGATTTGCAACGAAACCTTCGTCGATTGGGACCACGAGCGGATCTGCCATCGCGCCGCGGAACTCGGCTACACCGGCCTCGAAATCGCGCCGTTCACGTTGGCCTCGCGAATCACCGATGTCAGCATGGCACGCCGCGCCGAGCTTCGCCGGCAAGCCGAATCGGCGGGTATCCCGATTATCGGCCTCCACTGGCTGCTCGCGAAAACCGAAGGCTTTTACCTTACGACGCCCGATGCCGCGATCCGCGCGACGACGGCGGATTACTTCATCGCGCTCGCTGAAGCGTGTGCGGAACTTGGCGGGCACCTGATGGTTCTCGGCTCGCCGCTTCAGCGAAATTTATTGCCGGGACTATCGCACGCGGAGGCGGATCGCTACGCGATCGACACACTCGCACGCTGCCTGCCGACGCTCGAACGCACCGGCGTAACGCTCTGCCTCGAACCGCTCGGCCCCGTCGAAACTAACTACATGAACACGGCGGCTTCGGCGGTATCGCTCATTCGCGAGTTGAATCACCCGAACGTGAAGTTGCACCTGGACGTCAAGGCGATGTCGACGGAAAGCGTGCCGATACCCGAACTGATTCGCGCGAACGCGGGCGATACGTTCCACTTCCACGCGAACGACCCGAACCGCCGCGGCCCCGGTTTCGGCGACACCGACTTCCGGCCCATTTTCGCGGCCTTGCAAGACACCGACTACGATGGCTGGGTCTCCGTGGAAGTCTTCGATTACACGCCCGACCCCGACACGATCGCCCGCGAAAGTCTGCGATACATGCGAGAATGCGTATCTTAGGATTCTCTCCTCCTCTCACGGAATGAACCCATGATCACCCGATTCGCATTCGTGCTGCTTCTTGCGAGTGGCAACATTGCTAAGGCCGAACCGCAGCTTTCGGTCGGGTTTGGCGAGGTCGACGTGTCGCCGGTGATCGGGCCGAAGCCGGTGTTCATGGCGGGCTTCGGGCAGGATCGCCGCGCGACGAAAATCCACGATCCGATCATGGCTCGCGCCGTCGTCATGAGCGATGGCACGAAGAAAATCGCGATGGTGTGCGTCGATGTCGTGGGGCTTTTTTTGCCGAGTGTGGAGAATGTTCGCAAACAACTGACAGGCTACGAAACCGTCTTAGTTTCCAGCACGCACAACCACGAAGGGCCGGATACGCTCGGGTTGTGGGGGTCGAATCCGTTCCGCTCCGGCGTCGATGCGGACTACTTGAAGTCGCTCGAAAACGGCATCGTCGCCGCGATTCAGAAGGCCGACAAATCGATGCAAAATGCCACCGTGGAAATCGGCACGGCTCGCGATGCCTCGCTACTTCACGATGCGCGCCTGCCCGATGTCAAGCACGATGAAATCGTCGTGCTTCGCTTCCGCAATCCGAAAGAGACCAAGCCACTCGGGCTGCTCGTTCAATGGAACTGCCACCCGGAAACGCTCGATTCTCGCAACACGGAAATCAGTGCGGACTACGTGCATACCACCGTCGAAAGCCTCCGCAAAACGCATGGCTGCCCCGTCGCGTACTTCACCGGCACCGTCGGCGGGCTGATGTCGTCATTGCACGTCGAAGTCAAAAACGACAAAGGCGTCAGCCTCAAGGATGGCACCTTCGAGAAGACCGACGCCTACGGCGAACTCGTTGCCGGGCTGGCCGAAAAGGCACTCGCGAAAGCGGTCGCTATCAATCTGGTACCGTTCGATATCCGCACGAAACCGGTATTGCTGCCGATAGAGAACGGTCTGTACCGCATCGCTTGGCAAGTCGGCAAATTGCGCCGTTCGATTTACAAATGGGAAGGCGATTCCTCGCCTGCGAAACTGAACGAGACGAAGGACATCGCGCAACCGGTGGCCGTGCTCAGCGAGATCGGTTATCTGAAGCTCGGCGACCTCGAAATAGCGGCGATCCCCGGCGAGATTTACCCCGAACTCGTGCTTGGGAAAGTGCAAGACCCCATCGATGCCGGTGCCGATTACCCCGATGCCGTCATCGAACCCGCGATCTATCCGCAGCTACGCGGCAAGCACAAAATGCTGATCGGCCTCGCGAACGACGAACTCGGATATTTCATACCCAAACGCCAATGGGACGAGAAAGCGCCGTACTGCTACGGCCTGAAGAAATCGCAATACGGAGAGATCAACAGCATCGGCCCCGAAGCCGCCCCGATCATTTGCGAAGCGTTCCGAAAGCTCGTTGCCGGGAAGTGAGAAAAGTGGAGTGCTTCTCGTTCGCGAAATCCCTCTTCCCAATTCGTAACAGGTGGTATTCTCCACCCAGCCGAGAATGGACCCGAACCGAGACCGAGCATGAAAGCGTTGATATTCGTTGCCGACCAATTTGAAGATCTCACGCTGTTTTTGCCGTGGTATCGGCTGCGGGAGGAAGGCGTTCGCGTGACGCTCGCCAGCCCGCTCTTGCACGGTCTGACCGGGATGCACGGCTACCAAATCGAGCCAAACTTACGAATTCACGATGTCATTCCATCGGATTACGATCTATTGCTGATCCCCGATGGCTTGGCCACCGAAAAGCTTCGCATCCGCGAAGCGGCCGTCGACGTAGCTCGAACTTTCGCGCAAGATGGTATGGTGGCCGCGATTGGCCACGGTGCACAAGTTCTCATTAGTGCGGGTGCTCTCGATGGCCGAACCGTCACCTGTTCGCCGGGAATCCGCGACGATGTGCGTGCCGCCGGTGCGGTTTACAAGGATTTGCCCGTGGTCGTCGATGGCAACATCGTCACCGGGCGTGGCCCCGACGACCTTCCCGAATTTTGTCGCGCGATGATCCGAATGCTTCGAGTCGAATCGCGAGTCTAACTCGTGGAAAATCGCTCCGGTGAGATCGCTTTACTGTGAAACCTTGCCTAACGTGATAAGGTAGTTCGAGTAGTTTTGCGAAACTGGCGGAGTGTCTGCCGGTTTCGTTCGCGAAAATGTCTGAGGAATCTCATGAAAACCGTCAACCGTAAACTGATTGCTGTGGCCGTGTTCGCTCTCGGCCTGACCGCCGCACCATCGCGTGCCGCCGATGTCGAGAAGCTGCTCCCCGCTGAAACCGAGCAAGTGTTTCAGCTGAATATCAAGCAGATTCTCGAATCCGACTTGGTCAAGAAGTACGCCCTCGCCCAGATCAAACAGGCGCTCGCGGGCAACGAAGCCCAGAAGACGCTACAGGCGCTCGGAATGGACCCGCTCAAGGACATCGATAGTCTCACGGGCGGCGTTTGGGGCGAAGACCCCAAAGACCTGAAAGCCGTCATCATCGTACGCGGTAAGTTCGACGCGGAAAAACTCTTCGATGCCGCGAAAGCCGCTGCGAAGAAGGACGGCGACAAAGTCAGCATCGTCACAGAAGGCGATTACACGCTCGTCAAAGTGACGGTTGAGAATCGCCCCGAACCGCTTTACCTGACCGTTGCCGACGACAAAACGGTTCTGCTGGCAACCGACAAGAAACTCGTTGTCACGGCAATGAAAGCCGCCGACGATAAATCTGCGAAGCCACAGTTGAAGAAGGACTTGATCGCGCTCATCGAGCAAATGGACGGTAAAGCATCGATGTTCGCGTGCGGCGTTTCGAGCGGCAAAGTCGGCGAAATTCCACCGAATCCGTTATTCGACGATGTCGAAAAACTCAAGAAACAACTCGAGAAGCTCAAAAGCTCGGCAATGACGCTGCGAGTCACAACCGATGTCGCAGTCGAAGTGATCATGAGCATGAAAGATGGCGATGCCGCCGAAGATTTCGGCAGTACCGTCGACGAACTCCTCGGCAAAGCCAAGGCGTTCCTGCCGTTCATCGCCATGCAAAACGCGAACATGAAGCCGATCATCGGCGACTTGACCAAATCGCTGAAGAGCAAGGTCGATAAGAACGATGTCAAAATGACGCTGAAGCTCACCGGCGACTCGATCGGCAAAGCAGCCGGTACCGACGACTGATCGATGTCGAAGAAATAACCTACGACGCGGCGAGTTTACTCGCCGCGTTTTTCGTTGATGAGACTCCAATCCGCTTCATGATAACTCGTTTCCGAAAGCCACCAGACGCGGGTCGTAATCACTTCTTTCATGCCAATAATCACGCAGGCGACATCGTCGGCGTAACGCTGTTCGCAATCTTTCCGGCTCGGAATCGGCTCGCTCGACGGGTGCGAATGATACACCGCCA
>JAYSKW010000419.1:0-33551 GCA_043726085.1 Limnoglobus sp. | reverse complement strand
GGCACCGACTTCGACCGAGCCGATGTCGATTGTTCCCCCGAAACGACGTGGGCTGAAACCGCGTTGATCGACGACGAGCGTACTGGCCGCGGCATTGTTGCCGAAGTTGATCAGTGGGCTGCCAGCAAGTGGGAGGCGGGTGAAGGTCGGGCCGCCGTTAGACTGGAGTGGTCCGAGTAGCGGATCGGCCGCAACGATGTTGGCGTCGACTCCCCCATTGACGAGGTTCGTGTTGGCGTCCACGAAGGTAAAGAAATTGTTCTTGGAACCCGCGGCGAACGTGCCGCGCACATCGCGAGCCACGGTGTCGACAGTGGTGTTATTCGCCACGACGCTGTTCGCCAGCGTCACCGTGCCGCCGGGGGCGCTGATGCCGCCGGATCGGTCCCCGTTCGCGCTGGTGTCCGAGTTGTTGGTGATCGTGGTGTTCACGATCGAGACCGTGCCGGTGGTCGTGTTGATCCCGCCGCCCGCCCCGGTCTGCGCGGTGTTGCCGTGGAACGTGGAGTTGGTGATCGTGATGGCGTTTGCCGCCGGGGAGACGTTCCGCAGACCGCCGCCGAAACCCTGCGCGATGTTACCCGAGACTGTGCTGTTCGTCAGCACGACGGTGCCGTTCAGTGCCCCCAGGAACCCGTTGTTGATCCCGCCGCCGTTACCCGTTGTCGCCTTGTTGGTGGCGATCGTACTTGTGTCGACGGTTAGCGCCCCGACGTTGCGGATGCCGCCCCCCGATCTGCCGGTCATGTTGTCTACAATAGTAGACCCGGTGACCGTCATGGTCGCAGCGTTCGTGAGGCCGCCGCCGTCTTGGGTCGCGGTGTTCAGCGTGACGGTGCTGCTCCGGATGGTGACGGTGCCGGTGTTGTTGAACACGCCGCCACCCGAGCCACCACCCACGCCGCCCGCCGTCGCCGTGCCGCCCGCGATGCCGCCCGTGCCGCCGGTCGCGGTGTTGGTGCTGAGCGTGCTGCCGGTGATCGTGATTGCGCCGCCGTCGTTGAAGATCGCCCCGCCGAGACCCGCACCGCCACCGCCGCCGCCCGACCCTCGGGTGGCGAGGGTGGAACCGCCGGTGCCACCGAAGTTGCCGGCCGCGCCGCCGGCCCGGGCAGGCGAGCTGGATGTACTTCCACCGCCGCCACCGCCGCCGAACCCGCCGCCCCCGCCCGCACCATCTTCGCCACCACCACCGCCGCCGCCACCGAAGCCGCCGACACCACCGCCATTATCCGTTGCATTGTCGTTCTCGCCGCCACCACCACCACCGCCGCCGATGCCACCCGCACCGCCGTTGGCTTCATCGCCCGCACCACCACCGCCACCGCCGAGACCGCCGGCTGCACCATCAACGGTGTTCGCTCCACCATTGCCGCCGTTCAGTACACCACCGACAGCCGCAATCGCGCCGGCCGTCGTACCGCCGCCGCCGCCGCCGACCTGCCCACCGGGTGCGTTTCCACTAACCCCGCTGCCGAAGAAGCCGCCGCCACCCGCGCCGCCGTCGGCGTTATTATCCACCGTGGTGCCGCCGTTGCCGCCCATGCCGCCGCCGCCGCCGCCGCCGCCGGAATCGGTGCCAGCGTTATCCGCACCCGCACCGCCATTGCCGCCTTGTGCTGTGTTTCCTGTAAACGTCGATCCGCTGATGACCAACGTGCCTTGGTTATAGATTGCCCCACCCGCGCCCAGGCCGCCACCACCGCCACCGCCATCATCACCCGCGTTGGTACCGCCGTCGCCGCCGCGAGCGAAACCGTTGCTCAACGTGAGGTTTTGCAGCGTGAAAGTGACGCCGGTACTCGAGTAAAACAGCCGCATGTTTGGCGCGGCCCCATCACGAGTGATCGTCTCGCCGGAACCCGTAATTGTCAGAGTTTCGGTAATTTCGATTGCGTTCGGGCCAAACTGCGTGCCACCCATCGTAGATAGCGAAATCGTACCACCGGCAGCTGCACCCGCAAACACGATGCTGTCGTCGCCCGCCGCGCCGTTGGCACCGATGACGGCCTGCCGCAGGCTACCGACGCCCGCATCGGCGAGAGTCGAAACCGTGAACGTCGCCGGCACGTCGCGGCATTCGAGGAGTTCGACGCCGAGGAACCGTCGGCGTTGCGGTTGGCGAACGCGAGGGGGAGGATTGCGCATTGTGAGCCTCAAAGTAGGTGAGTAGAGAAGCAGGTTGGGCAGACCTGCGCGATTGCGTCTGTCACACTAATTGGTAAATATGACAATTGCAAATGAAATTTGACAAATGGATCGTTTCGAGATTCGATGGTGCGTTGCCACGTGCAGACATCACTCGTCGTTCAAGTCATTCCAATTGACGCCGAGTTCCTTGGCGAGTTGCTCGAGGTCGGCACCGAGTTTCCGGAGGGCTTTGCGGGCGCGGAGTTGCTCGTCGGGTAGCTTAGATTCGGCGAACGGCTTGATCTTGTCGGCCCGATCGCGGGCATCGAGTTCGCCAAGCGCGGTGATGGCGTGGCCGCGAACGACGGGTTCGTCGTCCTTCAATTTTTCGCACAAAACCGGTATCGCTTTCGTGCGGGTAGCTGGCGAACGACGGCCATCGACTTCGAGTACGACAATCGCCCGCGAACGCGCCAGAGGGTCCGGCGAGTCGGTCAGTTCGATGGCGCGCAGCACTTCGCCCTCGCCGAGCGACGCGATTCTCGCGGCCTTGAATAACTCGCCCGTTTCGCGGAAATCGTTCGACGAAGATCTCGCGCCGCGCGATGGCGCGAGGTAATACAACCCGCCACCGACGACGGCGAGCAACAGGAACACGAACACGAGGAACGACGCAGGTTGAAAGAACTTCTCGCCGAGTTCGGGGGCAGGCGGGGGCGTTGGCGGCGTCATGGTGTGGGGTCCGTTGCGGCAAATCGAGTCTGAATCGCGAGCCAAACTTCGGCAATCACTTTTTGCGTGGCCGCCTGAAGCACCGTTCGCGGGACGATCTTCAACAGCCCCGTGACGGCCACGGTGTCGGCCGTCCAGGCGATCTCGGTCGCGTCGTCGATACCGCGAAAGGCGAGTGTCGTATGCGTGGTGCTACTCGCGCCACTCGCCTCGGCGAGCATCTGAAACGCCACCGACAATTCGGGTTTTCGTTCGACGACCTTCAACGTCACCCGCAACGTGCCACTCAGAAACGCGAGCTTCGGCCGCTGGTTCCAAGTCGCCGCATCCGCCGTCGCAACGACACTCTCCGCATCCGGCAAACACGCCACGAGAAACGACGCATCCGACAGCCGCCCGAATGCGACGGCCAGCGCGGCAGGCAGAGTCTCGAGGCCAGTAAGCATTGTAGGTTACCGTTTTCGCCAAGTTGACACGATCAGCGTGCCTGCCGCCACGGTGATTGCGACCAACCACGCGATCCCGGCGGCGACCCACATTCCGTCGTTTACCGCTTCGTGGTAACGAGAATATGCCGCCTGCGCGGGCGTCGGATCGGGGTACGGCGGCACGATCCCGCTACCCACGCCATGAACCATGATCGCGAGCGTAAGAACAACCGCAACAATCAGCGATCCGGCGGGAAACTTCCACATTTGTGTTCACGCCACCCAGCGAATCAGAGTTTCGGCTCCAGTAAGCATGGGGACAGTATACGGTCGAATCGCTTCACTGCTTTAATTGTGGCACAGCCTGTGCCACAATTGGGCATGGTTCATATCCATGCCCAGTTTTGCCAAAAAAGGAACGCCGAAAAGTGGTTCCGGCGTGATTGCATTCGGCCAAAATCGGACGTAAGTCGTTGGTGTGTTAGGTTGGTTCCGCAATTCGGGAGTGAGTTCGCGGAGGGGTGGGTGGAAAGTGCCGGAACCACTTTCCTGCTACCCAACGCCGCCACGATTGGAACCATGCCCAACAGACTCACTCGGCTGTCAGCGCGTCGGCGATGTCGCCCCAGGTTCGGAATGGCTGGAACAGTTCTCGCCGATGTTTCAAAACATCGGCGAGATACCCACGTGCAAACCGCAATTTGGCAGGCACGGCGAGCGCAGGGGCGACGTCGGTTGCGCCGTCGCCGGCGAAGGCGACGGTCGTACCGTCTGTGGAAAATGACCGCACGATCTTCGCTTTGTCGATGCCCGCGTAGTCGTCGCGAAACGTCGGGTCTTCGGGCATTTCCATCACCAATCGCCCGTCGATTAAACGACCGCCGTTGGCGTGAATCGGTAAGTCCACACCCGCCATCTCGAGCAGCCGTTCGATGTACCAACGGCTGCCCGCCGAGGCGACGACGACGCGCCAACCGCGCTCGTGTAACTTCGCCACCCGTTGCGGTAAATCGGGTGGCAACCGCATGTCTTTTAGCAAGTCCAACAGCGCCGCTTCCCCCACGGGCGCGTAGGCGAAGATGTTGCGAAGGGCTTCAAAATGCGTAATCCGCCCGGCCACGCATTCCGACCAATAATCGGGCGCACCGGGCGGATAGAGCCGCGACACGAACAGGTTGTAAAAGTCTTCCCCCGCCAGCGTCCCATCGAAATCGGTGACGAATACCTTCGTCGTACGTGCGTCGTTCATGCTGTTGAAAATAGCGAATCGAACGCTTACGGGCGCGGTTTCTCGGTGTAATTCAGCAGGTACTTACGGCGCTGTTCCGCGAACGAACGGAGCGACATTTCCCGTCCTTTGTTCGGTTCTGGTGCGTCGGCCGTCGTTCGCTCGAATGCCTCGAACGGCTCGAGTTTCCGCGTGTCGATCTTCAGTTCCGCCTCGATCACTTTGCGGTGCAGTGCCACGACGGGGCCGAGATTCTTCCAGTCCAGCGACTTCTCCGCAATCGTCTTCACGTCGGCGAGGTACTTCGCTTTCAGGCTCGGCACCGCGAGGATTTTGCTGCGGAGCGGCTTGCGCACATCGGTCGAACCGACGAGCGGATCGAGTTCCATACCACCACCGCCCATGCCCATCGGACCGCCGCCACCAGGAGGGCCGAAGCCGCCGCCGGGAGGGCGACCGGTGTTATTCCGCATCTCTTTCCATTGCTTCTTTTGCTCGTCGGTCAGCATCGATTCCAACTGGGCGTCGGTCTCTTTTTGGATCTTGGCGAGTTCCTTTTTCTGTGCCTCGGTCAGTTGCAGGACATCTTGTAGGAACGTCGGGAAGAGTTCGCCGGGTTTCGGCATTCCGCCGCGCCCACCGCCACCCATGCCAGGCCCCATAGCGGCATTGAAGGCTTCATTCATATCGTGGGGGATAAAGTGGAACTTCCCTTTTTCGTCGAGGTAAATGCTATAGTCGCTCGCACGCACCCAGAAGCCATCGTTGTTGATGAGTGCCACATCGAGTGCCAAGAACCAGAGCAGCCCTTCGACATCCAACATCGGCTTCAATGCGTCTTCCAGTTTGTCCGCAGGCGTATCGTTCAAAGTCTTGCAAAGCTGTATGAGAGCCTTCCACGATTTCGCATCGTCCTTCGACTTTATCTCATAGCGGCGCTTATAGTCGGCGACGTTCTCGCCGAGGTACTCCAGCCCCGCCGCGCCGCCCGGATTACCGCGGACTTTCCAGCGTGCGCCTTTGTCGTTCTGGAAGTTTTCCTTCGCGAATTCCTTGTTGAACTGCTGTACGTTCGTGTAGATGCCCCAACTCTCGCCGTTGATGACCACCTTCGCGAAGTTCGCTTTCGGCGTGGGTATGTATTGCCGCGCGATGTGCGAATAGAGCACTGTGCTCATCGCAGTGGCATCTTCGTGATTGTTGAGCAAATTGAGCGTCTTATAGCCGTGAATTCGCTGTTTCTCGTCGGCCATATCGACCGCGAGGTTCATCGATCGTTTGGAACCGGCCTTCACCATCATGTACGATGACATCCCGCGAAAGTGGATGCCGACATTATTGAAAGTCTTGCCATCGACGATAACCTTGGCGGGAACGTCGACATCGGTGCCGTGGAAATCTTCGAGTTCCTTTTCCCAGTCGGCGTTCTCGAATTCGATGAAAATGGTTCGCAGAACGGTCGGGTCGTACAGTGTGGCCGTCGCGAAATTCGTGGCATCAGCCGGGTTGACCTTGGGGCCGGGCTTGGGCGTTTCGCCACCGCGACCGAAGCCACCCGGCGGGCCGAAACCGCCACCGGGGCCGCGTCGACCAGCACCGTCGTTCTTCATCGCTTCGCGCGCCGCCTTACGCTCCGCAGCGTTCAGCCAGCCATCGCCGTTTTTGTCGTGTTCCTTCATGATTTTCCTCTGCTCGCCGCCCGGTGGACCGAAACCACCGGGCGGGCCGAAGCCACCCGGCGGTTGCGCCATCGCCGTCGTTGACGCAAACGACAAAAGTAAGGCCGCCACACGAAACGCTCGCTGTTTCATCATCGTTCCTTCACAATTTAATGCGTGCAAAGAGGTAGTCGCCTGCGCCTAAACGTACGGAGCGGCTCAGCGAAGACAATTTTGTTGCAGCAGTGGATACCGATGAGGAACGCGAGACGTGCGAAAGCGCTAAATAATACGGGTGGCACCTGGTAAACCGGTGTAATCGTCGCGGTAAATGGCGTCGACGCAACTCGGGCTGTAGGTGTGGCGTTCGACGTCGTTGGCGGTCGGCTTCGCTTCGCTAGTGGCCAACACGACGGCGGCGTCGGCTTCGTCTTTGGCTTCGGCTTTCATCCCGCGAATCAAGTCCGCATCGAGGCCACCCGCATCGACGAGCGCTTGCTCGAAGAGGCCAATGCAGTCGGGTTCGCCGAGGTTTCGCTGCGCGCCGCTGCTCGACGAGTGCCCGTGTAACCGCGACACCAGCGCTTCCAGCAGGAACGGTTTCCGCTCGCGGCGGCAGTAGCGCATCGCCCGATCGATCGCGTGCCAACTCGCCACGGGGTCGTTCCCATCGACGGTTTCGCTGCGAATACCGTAAGGCAATGCCCGATCCGAGATGCGTTTTTCGCCGTGAACCGAAGCCGCCGGCGTGCTGATTCCCCAGCGATTGTTGGTGACGATCATCAGCACCGGGAGTTCGTTGCCGGGCCGCGCGCTCCAGTTCATGCAGGTTTCAAAATCGCCTTCGGACGTGCCTGCATCGCCGCCGCCGACGATGCTAATCCCCTCGCCGCCGTGGCGTTTCTGCACGTGGGCCGTGCCGGGGGCCATCGCGAATTGCACTTCGATCACGCTCGAAACGGGCACGATGTTCCAAGCGGGGATCGCGTAGTGGCCGACGAAGTTTCGCCCCATGCTGAACGGATCGGTTGCTGTCATCGCGAGTTGGCGGAAGTGGTCGACCATCGGCATTCCCATGGCCAACAAGATGCCCGCGCTGCGATAGTGGAGGTGCAAGAAATCGAAGGCGGGGCCGCGACCTTTTAAGACTTGTAACCCGAGGCAGACGTTGAATGCTTCTTCGCCGGGGCCGCCGATCCAGAAGTAGGCTTCGCCCGATTTGGACATCTTGATCGCACGTTCTTCGAGTGCCCGCGTGCGAATCATCTGGCGATACAGCGTCAGTGCCAGTTCGACCGAAAGTGTCTCGCGCCCGGTCCGCACCACGTGGGGGGCGACTTTGCGTGTCGTCCGCCGCAGGGTGCGGGAATCGCTTGCGTCTTCGTCGGTATCCAGCATCGGCAACCCTCCGAGCGACCGGGTGATCGTCGAATTATACCCGCGCCCACACAGATTTCACAATGCAATCGTAGCCGAAACCGCCAGGATTCCGCTAGATGAGGTTGCGAAGCCACGAATCCGCATCAGGACAACGCCGCTTTCGCTTCAGTCACGAGCCGCTTCATATAAGGGTTGTCTGGATACAGTTTCAGGCACATGTCGATCAACGCCCGTGTGCGATATGCAGGTTTCCGGTTAGGTTTCGCCAGGATGACTTGTAGTGCTTGAAAAAGTGTTTTGCCCCGAAGCTGCAATTGATAATTCGCAAGGATTTGTGCGCAGATTGCAGAGTCAGGTTCGATAAATCCGCGTGAAGTTGCGAAGCCCGTTGCAATGTCCATTGTCGAATAATCGATCACTCGATCGATGTGCGTCCCACATCGATTCACTCCATTGGCTTTGTGTTCGATGACCTCGAAGGCAAACCATCGACATACTGCTGCTAATAACTGCGCGTGTTGGTCGCGTTCTTTCACTTCGAGTAGCGACTCGATTTCAGATCCTGCATACAGGTCGTTTTCGATACTATATCCCGATGTGAAGATGATGCCTTTCAAGTCATCGGGCGGTTGGGAAAATCGCCACATATCGAGGTCGGCCAGCCAAACCAACTTTCCATGCTTGAACGTGTCCCGTCTGCGGAAAATTGAAATGAGTACATTTCGACCAGTACATTGCAGGATGTTCCCGCCGAGGATTCCGAGTTCATTTTCGAGCGAGCGATAGATTTTTGCATCGTCGACGCCTTCCACCAGCAAGGTTGGCAGATTCGTCTTGCCGAGGATGCTGATAATTTCTTCCTCAGTCATCGACGGCGTCGGCATCTGCGTTCCCCCTATCCGGATCTAACACGAGTTCTTTGTCTGCGTACTTCGAATAGATGAACGGCGAGTGCGTCGCCACGATGAACTGATTCCCCATCGATTGTTTCAGCAGAAGCGGGAAAAGAATCCGCTGCCAATCGACGTGCAAACTAATCTCCGGCTCATCGATAAACAGGCACGAATTGCTGGAAAATGCGTTGTAACAAAAGAAGCTAAGCATCTGCTTCTCACCCGCAGACAGTACATCTGAAGCAATTGCACCGATGGTTCCACCGAGCGTGATAGCGTTTGCAAATCGGATGCCTGTGTAGTCGAACACTTTCGTGATTAGTTCGGAAAGTACAGTAAACGGTTTTTGTAACTGCTCACGCAGTTCAGAGATGTCGCTTGCCCGTTTATGGATTTCAGCGAGTGCTATTTTAGCGTCTTCATTGCCACTAAGTCCGCTATTGTCACTATCGTCGACAGCAACGGTTGCGGCGTTGCTTTTCCTTAAGACGAATGTGGACAAATTCGTATGCAATTCGTTAGTTTTTCCTGAAAGCTCAGCGAGTTTTGACGTTAGCAAGCCATTAATATCGTCGGTTGAAATCGATGCTACGAATCGATGTCCGCGGACACTGAGTCGTTCCGAAACCTGGTTGAGTGATTGTTTAAGTTCACGAAATTCGTCATCGTGCTGATTATTTTCAACCAATCGCTTGAGATTATCGTAAAACGGCTGTACGGCATCATTATCGCGAAACGTTGGTATTGGGTTGATTACACCACTTTCGACACGACGATAAGTAGGAAAATAGGTCGATGTTCCGCGCCTGGAAATCATGTAACTAGCCAGCCCCAAATCCAAATCCTCACTGCTATCGAGTGTTCTCACGACTTCATTCAAGTCTCCACCGAAGTATCGGAAACGTAGCTTCAGCATTCGTGGCTTAGCTTCGTTCTTTTCGATTGCCATACTGATCGTCAATGTAGATGTAACCAGTTCAAACGAATCGAAGGTGATTTCGCGGACGATTCGTTCCAGATTGCCGCTCATGGCGTACCAGAGCAGTTTCAAAAGTGTCGTTTTGCCCGAGCCGTTTTTGCCGGTGATGATGTTAATATCATCGTGAAACGTGAGATCGAGATTCATGCTGCGATTCAGATTGACCGCTTTTAGTGTCTGAATCATGTCGGTATCTCGGTGATCGCATGCAGCTGGAAATCTCAGAACGATAGAACGTGTTTATGCTACCGCAGTTCGAGTGCGCCGGCTACCCTTTTGAAGGTAACCCGAGGCCCGAGGCAGACGTTGAATGCTTCTTCGCCGGGTTCGTCCCGCCGATTACCGTTTCCGAAATCCGCGTAGTCAGAACCGGGCACCCACAAAGGGGATCAATCGGTGTATTTCTCGTCGTACTGATGATACTCGGCGGTGTAGCCGCCGTAGCCTTCTTTCGCGCGTCCGCTGCCGTTGACTACGACGCCGATGACTTTGGCTCCGAGTTGCGCCAGTATGTCGCGGGCACGTTCGGCGGTCGGTCGGGCTTTGTTGGACATGCGGAAAACGAGAATCACACCATCGGCACGCGGGGCCACCACCGAGGCATCGCTCACGGCGAGTAGCGGGGGCGTATCGAGAATGACGAAGTCGTAATCGACTCGCAGTTTCTCGATGGCCACTTGAAAACGCGGGCTGGTCAGCAGTTCGGCTGGGTTGCTCGGCTTCGGGCCGCTCGTGAGAATCGTCAGGTTTTCGATGCCACTCGGTCGCCCCGCCGCCGCCGGTTCGCATTCCCCGAGGATGACCGAGACGAGTCCCAGGCCGTTATCGGTCAGATGGAACAGTCGTTCGATTCGCGGTCGTCGCAAGTCGCAGTCGACCAGAATGACGCGCCGCCCGGACTGCGCAATCGAGATCGCCAGGTTGGCCGCAAGCGTCGATTTGCCGTCGCCTTGGTTGGGGCTGGTCACCTGAATCATCTGGTGCCCCGAGCCATTCAGGTTGAAGAAGATCGCCGTGCGCACGCCGCGATACGCTTCGGCTTCCGATGATTTCGGCCGTAACGCCGTCACCAATGTCGGCTCGAGTGCCAGTTCCACCTCGGCCGGTACGGTCATTCGGATCGGCGGGATGTGCCCGATCAACGACATGCCGAGTCGCTTGCGGATGTCTGCCGGCGAACGGAAACTCTGATCGCTGAGTTCGGCAAATGCCGCGAGCAGGAAGCCGAACAGCAGCCCCGCCGCGATGCCCAACATCAGCGATTGCGATAGCCGCGGGGCCACCGGCGTGGCGTCGAGCGAGGGCTCGTTGATGACCGAGGCTTGGAAACCGCCTGCACCGCGCGTCACTTCGATCTGATTCTTCTGCGTCAGCGCCTCGTCGATCCGCTTCTTCCGATCGACGACTTGTTGCTTCCAATATTCCGAATCGATCGACGGATTCGTCGCTTGGCTCAAGATCGATTTGTCGTCGTCCAGGCTCGCCATCGTGTACTTCAACTGCTGCTGAATCACCTTCCAACGGCCTTCGAGGACGCGCTCGACGATCGCCAATTGATCGATTTCCATGCCGGCTGGGCGCGGGTTCGCCTTTTGGTTCAATTCGTTCAGGAAGGCGATCTGCGCATCGATCGACTGAATCAGCGGGTGGTCGACGTTGTACTTTTTGAATAACTCGCTGCGGTCGAGTTGCAGTTTCCGGACCGCGTTCTCGGTGTTGTCCAGGTCTTGCCGCGATAGGCCCAAACTGCGGACTTGCTCGCCGAGTTTCGCGAGGGTTTCGACGCGAGCCGCCCGGTCGGCAGGGGTATTGCGAATAAGTTCGACCTGGTTCCGCAGCCCGATCTCTTCGAGTTGCAAACCGCGTAGCGCTTCGGTCTCCTTGCTCACACGGCCCCGCACCAAGATCAAGTCTTCGGGCGTGATCTTCCGCAACTTCGCCTCAGATTCAACGCGCCCCGTCTCGGCGGTATCTAACTCGGTCTTGAACTGCTTCAGTTGCAACGCAAGTAGGTCGATCTTGTCCTGCGTGGCCGTGTCGTACAGCGTCGAAAGCTCGGCCTGATACGTGGCAATCACCGCCGACAGAAGCTGGCGGCAATCGTCGGGGTGCGAACCGCGAAACGCGAGGTTCAACACGTTCGTACCACCCGCTGCCGATGTCGTGACATCTTTATCGCGCGCGACCGAAAGCAACGCGGCCAGCACCTTGGCGCGATCGCGCTCGTCTGTGGGGAATGCGTGATTCAAACGAGACGGGTCGATACGCTTCGCGGCCGCAATCAGAATGCGTTCGGACCGCAACAGCGTCACCTGCGTGGCGACGTAATCTTCGACGAAGCTCGATCGCGAATCGGTGCCCGTCGGGGCATCGGCTCGCTTCTTGATGACCAAAACTTGGGCCGTCGATTGGTAGATCGGTGCCTTCGTGGAGAACAGCAAAAACCCGCCAATGGCCCCGAGTACCGCCCCGAGCAACAGCCAAGGCCACCGCCGTTGGATCATCGTCAGAATGTTTGCGCTACCATCTGTTTCCGGCAAATCGTCGCGTTCCACATCACTCACAATGTCGCCTCCGGGTGTCCCCATCATTCTGACAGGAAACGCCCGCGCGACAATCGGGAACCGCAATTAATCGCTGCTACGGAACGGCCATTTGCGACCGACCCATGCGTAACCCGGCTTCGCGGCCCGCATTTTCTCCGGCGGCAGGTGCGTTTCGCAACCTTGCAAAAAGTGTCCGACCCCCGGCACCAGTGCCGAAACCCGGAACGATCCGCCACTCGAGAATTTCAGCAAGAACCAGAGATTCGCCCGCGAAAACTCGACTGATGCGACATCGCCCCACGCCACCATGCGTCGCGGCTTCCACGGCGACCGGCATTCGACACCCGTTGGCGAAACCGCAACCGCGAACCGATACGCCTCCAGAATGAGCAAGATTCCGACCAGCCCGAGGACGACGCCACCGAGAAGGGGTAGCGCCGCCTGCCGTGCCGTCGGCGGGTTCACGAGCAGCCAGACGCACAGCACGAGTTCCGCGCCGAAGAACGCAAACACCGCAAACGCACGCAACAGCACGCCGTGCCGCAGCGTCGTCGTCCCGGTAGCCGCATCGTGCAAGTACGGTCGCCCCCGCCGCGCCGCCACGAACAGCAGCCCCACGAAGCCAAGGCCGAACAACGCCATGATCGCAACAATCAGATACGGCATACGCATCACCGGAGAGAAGAGCGGATGGGGTCATGATACACACCGGCGTGGCTTCAGAACCGGAACGCGGTTGGCCACTAATAATCGACGTAAGTCTGAATTGCGGAGGCTCAAAAACTGTGTTTTGGGGTGTTTTTGGGTCTCAAAACGCCACTTTTTGATCGCAAATTCCGCATCTGTTTCGGGCGAATTTGCCGTATCCTATGATCCTGTCGTGGTTTGCGTCGATGGTTTCGATTTCGCATCAGCCGAAACGACTGGTCAAAAATCGACCAAGCCCGACCGAAAATCGACCAACATTGACCGAAAATCGACCGGATGCGACATTTCTATGTCATTTCGCGACACTTTCGTGTCACTTCGTGCTCGACACCAATTCTGACTTACGTCGAATCGCCTGCGATTTTTTGACTTCGGGAAATCGTGTGGGTGTGCGGGTCACGTCGATTGCGAGTTTGAACGTAAACCGGCGAAGATCCTGGTGTCGCAAATCTGATGTCGGTTCCGTTTGACAAACGCGATCCCGGATGAATATATACACCTGTACACTATTTGCGTGTTCGGAGATTGTACCATGATTCCGCTCGAAGTCCGGTTATTGCCGATCGAAGAGGTAGAGCCCGCCGCGTACAACCCGCGGCGAGCGCTGTCGCCAGCGTCACCGGGTTATCGCAAGCTGAAGCGGAGTCTGAGCGAGTTCGGGTTGGTCGAACCGCTCATCTGGAACGAACTCAGCGGGCAGATCGTCGGCGGGCATCTGCGCTACAAAATCCTGTGCGAGTTGGGTTGCACGCACGTGCCGGTGTCGGTCGTTCGCCTATGCGAATCGCGCGAAATGGCACTGAATATCGTGCTGAATAACCGCGAAGCCCAAGGTCGCTACGACCCAGTCAAACTGGCCGAAATCCTGATCGAACTGCAAGCTACGGGCGAACTCGACGTCACCGGTTTCGACGCGGGCATATTGCGCAACCTCTCGCTCGACGCCGTCGAAGTGCCACCCGAAGACCCCCCACCCAAAGCGATCGAAGTGACGCTAACGATCCCACACTCGCAGTACGCCGAAGTCTCGCCCGCACTCGACGACCTGATCCGCACGCACGATCTGGTCTCGCACACGCGCGGCGGGTGATTGGCAAAATTCTTTGGACAGGATGAACAAGATGAAACAGGATTGAGAAGGCGAATTTCATCGTTCTTTCTTAAAATCATGTGAATCCTGCAAATCCTGTCTACGCGAGGTTCAATCCCAAATTGTCCCAACAAAACTCCGGCTGAAACGTTTAGACGTTGCCACCCGGAGAAAAATGATGTCCGTATTTGTCATGTGCGCGGCAACGATTCTATTTTTCAGCGACATCGATCTGCGCATGAAGGCGGAGCCGAAGTCCGCTGCCGAATTCTACGCGGTTTACAAGCGATACAACCTCTGGCTGCCACCGAAAGACGCGAAGCTGATTCGGTGGGTCGATAACCACATCTCGACCGGGTCGCATGGCTTGAGTGAAGAAAAGATTGTGCATCTGCGTATTCTGGTTCGTGCGAAATCCAAGACCGAACCCGCCATAGTATGCGAGCATCAATATGAGTTCACCGAACATCGCAATTCGCGATTGATGGTCGTTTCGCCTAATATTTCCGCACTCGATGGGTTTGAAGATCATCTAGCGGAAGAGTGGCTGACTCTGGCAGCGTACGCCCAGCATCTCGGCTGGACGGAACTCGCAACGGAAGCCTTTCAACGTGGGAAAACGAGTACGGGTAGTGGACAATATCCCGACGACGTAACGGGAAGCCCATGTCATACGCTCGCGATTGTGCGAAAAATGGCATGGGAGAAATATACATACTCCTTGGTGGAGAAACATACGAATCGATCTCATGCCTACTCCATGCTGAAGAAGATTTGCGATGACGACTGGCACTATCAAGTAGACGAAACGGAACTGATTGTCGATCTCGAACGAACACTGTGTAAGACGAATGCCGATCTTGAAGGCATCGAAAGGTATATTACAAAGCTATGCGACGAAGATGCAAACTTTGGATGGACTGCAGATCTGACCGGATCGCCTACTGCATACGACGAAATCTGTCATCTGGGATTCGATGCGGTCCCTATTTTGATCGCTCATCTGAACGACACGAGGCTAACGAAAAGCACCTTCCTGACGTTGGGCACCGGTATACAGATCGTGCGAGTCGGAGAAGTTTGCAGCAACATTCTCCACGAATTATCGGACTCGGAATATAATCCGGAATACGATGCCTCTCCGGAAAAACGTCAGCGTTTGGCCGCGTTGTGGTTTGCGAACGCGAAGAAGATCGGCGAGGAGAAATGGGCGAGTACACGTGCGGTTCAAATGCAAATGAGCAATCCCACATTGTTGCGACTACTGGCGGCCAAGTATCCCAAACGGCTTATTGAAATTTATCGGGAATTCTTGAAAAGTAACGTCGAGTTGTCGAGTTGCCAAATTGTTGCTGCGTTCATTCATGCAGATCTCACTCTCCAAGAGAAGATCGATTCGCTTCTCGAAGCGACACACCATCAGCGAAAAATTCATCGCCTCGATGCAATCAAGGGTCTGGCTGTTTTAGACAAAGCGAGTTCGACACGAGCGTTGACAAAACACTTCCTGCGTATTGCAGTTGAGCCTCAAACCGATGAAGAAATTGCTGTGTCCGCTTTTGAAATTGAACTGTTATGGAAAACAAATGACGAAAAGTGTTGGGACGCATTCATTCGACTTTTGAAGAAAGTACCTTCATCGGATCGGATTTACGTGCTCGATCATCTCATACCGGATTCTGGGCTGCTCGAGATCGCACGATATGCGCATCACTTTCGCGCGATGGAAAGCCTCTGGAGCGATATGGAGATTCGCAATGGTCACGTGAAAGATCTGTTATATCCCGCCTACCAATACCCGAAATTGACTGTCGGCGATGCAGTGACGTTGCAGTTTGCCAAATTGATGGATATCGACGTGCCTTGGAAAAGAGACCGCGCGCCTGAGGAATGGACGACGATCCGAAACCAGGTTCATACCGCATGGAAACGTTGGAAAATGGAAAATACGCGATAAGGAATCGTTGCTGGCACGATTCCCATCGCGGGGGGTTGAAAATTTCCCCATCTGCGTCATAATCTAGCGTACGAGCCGGAGTGGTGAAATTGGCAGACACGCCAGCTTGAGGGGCTGGTTCTCGCAAGAGAGTGCAGGTTCAAGTCCTGTCTCCGGCACTAAAACCCGTTGCGGTACGCAACGGGTTTTTCGTTTATTGGTACCGCGTCACATGCTCGCGTTTGAGCAACTCCGCCTTTCGCTCGACGCCCCATCGGTAGCCCGATAAGGTCTCGTCGGTCCGCACGATGCGATGGCACGGGATCACGATCGCGATTTTGTTGGCCGCACACGCTGCCGCCACTGCCCGTGCTGCTTTCGGCTTCCCGATCCGGATGGCAATATTGGTGTAGCTGGCGGTCGTTCCGGGCGGGATTTGCCGGAGTGCGTTCCAGACGAGAATTTGGAACGCGGTGCCGCGAATATCGAGCGGCAGTTGGCAATCGACGCCCGGTTGTTCGACCAACCCGATGGCGGCGGCTACCCAATGATCGAACGTCGCATCCCCACCGACGATGTCGGCTTTCGGGAAGCGATCCTGTAATTCACGGGCGAGCGCATTCGGGTCGTCGCCGAGGAAGATCGCGCACATGCCCCGATCGGTGGCCGCAACCAGCACCGAACCGAGCGAGCAATCGCCGACGGCAAAGCGAATCGCGGTTCCATCGCCACCCCGGCGAAACGCGGTCGGAGTCATGCCGAGTCGTTCGGTAGAAGTCGCATAAAAGCGTCCATTCGATTGAAATCCGGCCGCGTAAATCGCTTCGGTGACTGTAGCATCTTTCGCAAGTTCCTGCCGAACGCGAGCCGTTCGATGCGCGACCGCGTAGGCTTTCGGCGTCACGCCGACGATCGTTTTGAAGACGCGGTGAAAGTGGAACCGGCTGAGGCTCGCCGACATTGCGAGTTCGGCCAAAGTCGGAGTTTCCTCCGCACTCACGATCGACTGACAAGCACGTGTCACCGCTTCGCGATAGCGTTCGACCAGCGATGCCCCATTGGGCCGACAGCGTTTGCACGCTCGGTAGCCAGCTCGTTCGGCATCGTGGCCACTCGCGTGAAACCGCACATTTTTACGATTGGGCCGCCGCGCCATACACGACGGTCGGCAAAAGACACCCGTCGACTTCACCGAGTAGAAAAAGCAACCGTCCGCCGTGCGGTCGCGTAGCACCACCGCTTGCCAGCGCGCGTCATCGGTATCGAAAACTGGTTTGATATCCGTCATGGTTTGCGTCGCTCGTCGTGTGTTTTGCCGTCGCTTCCATTTCAGCGTATACCGTCACGAGTAGCACTCCGGTTATTGCTATTGAATTGATTTTGCGAACGATAGGGCGAGTAGAGAACGCGAACTTGCTAGAGGCCCCTCCCGGATTTGATGGGACGGCACGAACGGTGAAGGCGGCGCTACTCGATCGAAGTCAACCGCATCGCCGGGCGATCCTCGCACTTTTGCCCGAAGTGCCAGGTGGCGGGGTAATTCATTGCAACGCCTTACTTGTTTCGTTTCAATATTTTCAACGGATATGGATTTGACTTACACGTGACGATCGACGATGATGGCTATCCGATAACCGGAATGGTTTCTCGAGGGAGTGAATGGCATGTCCGATGAAACGAATGGAAACGATAGCCAATCCTCGAAACGAACAACGAAATGGAAGCGGATTGCGACGATTGTTGGCGTACTGATTTTCACTGGAGTCTGTATATTCGGTTCGTATAAGATTTCGCAGAAGATCTCTGCGAAAGACGATGACTCGGGCCAATCGGCGGATGCAAATATCGCGAACGCGTTTGCGGCTCCACAAATCGACGACTCGACCGAGCCGGTCAATCCCGAACCGACAGCAAACTCGAAGCCGTTGGAGGCGACGATCGCTGCATTTGCGGATCGAATTTGGCTGCTGACAAACGACGTCGTACACGAAAACGGTTCGCGTTCGACGGGAGGGATGCCCGACGAACTGTTGCGACAAACATTATGGATG
Source organism: Limnoglobus sp. (assembly GCA_043726085.1). Lineage (GTDB taxonomy): Bacteria > Planctomycetota > Planctomycetia > Gemmatales > Gemmataceae > Limnoglobus. The sequence continues at coordinate 15,792 of JAYSKW010000419.1, read as the reverse complement.
ACCGCGCGCGACGAATTCGGCTTGCGAGTCAGCGATGAGATACTCGCAGAGTTTCCGCCAGATCGTTTTCCGAAGGATCGACAGTTCCGAATTCGCGGTCTGCTACGCGTCGGTCAAATATTCGGTTGGACGATCACCCAAGGACCGAAAACGAGCGAACATACACGTTGGAAAGGGACCACACTATACGATCATTATAGTATTGTTGCGGGTAAGCGAAACGGTGTGGCGGAAGCCGCCGAAGGGGAAGTTACGTTCAAAAAGTGCTTGGTTGCGGCGGGATTTCAGCCGAAGCCGATACAAACTTCCGATGCGCCGGTACCCGAAGCGATCGCGAAGCGGCTCAATAGTATTCGCGAATCGGATGCGTTTTCTGCGGTGCGGTTACTACACGATGAGGTTCGCAGAAAGGGTCAGTCACCCGCTTTAATCGAGGCGCTTTCTCGCGGTTACGCCAACCTCGGTTTACTCACAGATTTTCACTGGGGAACGTCGCCGTGCGCATATAAGGCACGCGGTCTGCTCTACGCGCAGCGGCTCATCAAGTTGAACCCGAAGTCCGCACGCGCCTACTGGGTTCGCGCGTATGCGGCGGCGCTCGCGGGGCAACATAATGTCGCACTGGAAGATCTCGAAACGGCAACCAAACTATCAAAAGGGGAAAGCGATTCGACGTCACCAGCATGGGTGAAAATGATCGACGCTTACGTGCATTTCGACCTCGACCGCTTCGATGCGATTCGACGTGAAACCGATACTCCGTACGTGCGATTACTCCAATATCTGGCAATCTATTGCCCCGAATCGCGAGTGGGGACTGTTCGAGCTGCGAATGCGTATCTCAAGACCGATCCCGAATGCTATCGCGTACACGATTCGGTTTGTCGGCTCGGTGGGGTGTCCAATTTGCACTCGGCAACGGTGTCGGGCGCGAAAGTATTTGAAGAGAATTTTCGCGATCGCGTCGAGGAACAACCGGGGCTGCCGGACGATTGCCGTGCCGTTCTAGAAGACCCGGAAGTCGCTTCTGCAAAGGTGTTTTCGGCGTTGCGCAAAGCGGGAACGCCGATGCAGGATCGCGGCGAACCGTCGTGGGCGGTGCTGGGGAATATGCTCCAAGATGTGCAATACGCGCAGGCGTGGCATCGGCTCGATTTTCTCTCTCGGGCGTTGCGTGTCGACGCACCGAACGAAGTCAAGTCCGAGATCGAACGACTCGATGGACATTATTTTCTACCGCTGATCGAAAGTTTTGCGTTCGATCCGAATCGACAGCCAGACGAAGTGCGGAAGAAACTCACGTCGGTTCCCATTCACACGCTGGGCATGCGCTCGCAGGCGTACGAGTGGCGATTAGAAATGGTCGATGGCAAACTTGCAGATGAATTCAATACTGTAAGGCTTCGCAGTATGATGGATTGCTACGAGTCGCAAGCGATAAACATGCAATATAGCGAGCACGACGATCGCAAACGCTGGGCATTGAATCTCGAATCGGAAAGCCGTCTCGCGCCGCTGACGATCGAGCTACTGATTGCACGCGGCAAACCGGAAGTCGAAGCGAAAGTGGCAACGTACGAGAAAACGTATCTTCGTCATGCAGTCGTACAGAGGTCGTTAGCAGAATACTACTTCAAGAATAAACGGGTCGCGGATGCCTTCAAATGTTGGGAACGATCGTTGGAGCTATCGCCCGATGGCGACACGTACCAGCAGTTGGCCGACGGATATATGCAGCATGGCAAAGCGGATCTATGGCTGAAAACGCTCAAGAAATCGTTAGAAGCCGAGGATGCAGGTCTCGATCATGCGCGGACGCGCGTGAAGATTGCAAGACTGTTCATGCGGGCGAAAGAGTTTCCCCGAGCAGAACCGTACGCCGATGCCGCAGCCGAGTCGGGCGCAGGATGGGCGATGTCTTGTGCTGCCGAATGCAAGTTGGGTTTGGGTAAAAACGACGAAGCGGAAGCGATCTTTCGCGACATGGCGGCACGATACGAATCGGGTCGATTCGAGTGGTATTTCTTCAGCCAAAGCACGGGTAAACTGAACGGGGCAGCAGCCGAGAAATCGGTACGCGAATACATCGGAATGCTCGATGAGTCCCCATCGCCGGAAACGGCGTTTATGGTAGGCAGATATTATTTAATGAAAGGCGACATGGCGAAAGCAACACGGATGTTCGACATCGCCAAAGAGAACGCATTCGCAGATTATCACAGCCTGTTTGCCGCACTCTCACACGATAATATGGGTGAAATCAACGAACGCGATGCGATCATCGGGAAGGTCACCGTCGGGTGGAATAGATCGAAAAGCAAAGGCGTCGTACAGTTCGTGAATAATATCATGTCGTTGAAAAAACTACCCGATGAACTCACTTGGAAGCGCGACCTTCTCGCACTACCGGAAGAGTATCAGCCCGACGCCGAGTTCTTCCTCGGTTGGTTACTATGGAACCGAAAAGATAGCGAGCGTGCAAAACAATATTGGGAGCGAGTGGAGAAATCCGAATCGGGAACACCATACTTGAAGTTGCACGCGAGCGCGTTTCTGAAGCGACTCAAATTGCAGGAGTAGTCAGACGGGCTTCGGACCCTGCATGGCGAAGCGTCCGGTGTACCCCTTCTCCGGCGTACCATCGACCCACTCGAAGATGAGCTGGCAGACGGGCATGTTGACGTCGAGCCGGATGTCGAGCGGGCCGGCGTTCCAGATTTCGAGTTGGATCGGGTTGCCGGGGTAGTTCTCGTCGCCGGGCTTGAAGCCGAAGCCGGCGTGGATCGTCGGTGCGGTGACGTGGACGCCGATGCCCAACCGGGCCAGGCTGCTCTTCCCCTCGACGCGGGCGGCGAGGCGGGACTGGTGAGGGAGGCAAACTTTCTCGACCGTCCAGCCGAGGGCGAACTGACCAGACTTGAGGACGAAACCTTCGGCGCAGCTTTCCGGGGTGCTGAAATCGGCATGGAGCTGGGCGAAGTTATAGTTGGGATCGAACGGTGTGACGGGCACGGCCACGCCGCCGACGTTGGGCTTTTTCCAAGTCGTGAGTTCGGCCGCGAGGCGCAGATCGAGCGCCGTGGAAGACCACGAAGTGTCGGCCGGGATCGGTGTGATCCCGATGCTGCGGCGAGCGAGTGCAGCGCGAATTTCGCGGTCGGAGAGAATCATGCGTAAGCCTCGACGGGTTCATCGAGTTGGGTCTCGGCGACCCAGATGCGGTTCACGCCGGTCTCCGGTTCGTGGGAGAACTCGATGAGCGCATTCTTAGTTTTGGAATCGAAATGGACGACGCCAATGGGGAGGTAATCTTTGCCGTTGATACTCGTCAGAAAATCGCGTTCGACGCGGATGGCGTGCCGGCGGTCGTTGATGTCGTGAACCGTGACGAGGACTTCGGAGCCGCGGAGGCCGGCCGACGTGTTGTTGCATGCAACGAGTGACATAGTGAATTCCTGTATAGTTATCTTATCTGCATAATACTTGCAAGCTCCCACCTGTCAATGTCGGTTGCCAGAGAATAAAGACTTGAGGGTGTTTGTACGGAGCAGTCGCGTTGGGACCAACTTTGGGCCGAAGATGCGATATGCAGGACTGGCGACGATTTGGCAGAGTGAGTCAATCGACGAAAAGACGCTGCGAAAATGCCGTTTCGCAGCGTATCGAGGAATTCCGTCTGAGAGAGGCCCCTCCCGGATTCGAACCGGGGGTGACGGTTTTGCAAACCGTTGCCTTACCACTTGGCTAAGGGGCCTTATCGTTCGATCATTTCTATCGTTTCCTGGGGTTCGCGTCAACCGCACTCGGCGAGGTCTGCGACTCCGCTCAACTCACGTACTGTTCCAGGAATCGCTTGCTTTGACGCAGGGCGCGTTTGCGGTCGTCGAGGGAACGCTCGTAGGCGCGATCTTCGACTTCAATGCACACGGGGCCGTTGTAGCCGGTGTCGGTGAGTGCGGCGAAGAACTCGCCCCAATTGACGTCGCCGAGGCCGGGCAGCTTCGGCTCGTGCCAGCCGAGGCCCATGATGCCGACGTCGTGCAGGCGGTCGCGGTCGATGCGTTCGTCTTTTGCATGTACGTGAACGAGCTGGTTTTTGAACTCGCGCAGGCACTTCGCGCAGTCGATGAACTGCCAAACGAGGTGCGATGGGTCGAAGTTTAGGCCCAGCGTATTTGGGAACCGCGCGAAGAGTTGTCGCCACGTGGCGGGGTTGATCGCGAGGTTTTTGCCGCCGGGCCATTCGTCGTCGGAGAACAGCATCGGGCAATGTTCGATGCCGATCCGCACGCCGTACTCCTCGGCTTCGCGCACGATCGGCGGCCACACGACCTCGACGCTTTCCATGTTCTCGGCAATCGTTTTCTTGCTGTCGCGGCCGATGAACGTGTTGACGACATTCACGCCTAACAGCGCCGCCGCACGGATGACGCACTTCAGATGTGCGGCCACCATCTCGCGGTGTGCTGGGTCAGGGTCGAGCGGGTTCGGGTAGTAGCCGAGTCCCGAGATATTCACGCCGGTGCGTGCGATTAACGCTTTCACGCGAGCGACTTGTTCGGGGCCGAAGGTGGTGACATCGAGGTGCGACACGCCCGCATAGCGTCGCTCGGCCTTGCCCGGCGGCCAGCACATCACCTCGACGCAGCCGAACTTTTCCGCCGCCGCGAAGGCGAAGACGTCTTCCAAACTCAAGTCGCCGAGAATGGCACTGACGAAACCGAGTTGCATCGCGTTCACCGGGGGAATGGGTAAAATCGAGTCATGCGTGACGAACACACACGATTACTTTTTATGTTTTTTCTTGTGGTGACGCGGTGGCTTCGGACTCGGCGTAAGATTACTCGTCGCGTTAACTTTATCGGAAGTGGAGTTGTGAGGATTCGCAGCAACTGTGTCAGAGCTGTTATCAGTTGGCGAATCACCTAAATTTGTCGTTACCGTACCCTTATGCGATTCGACACAGTATCGGTCGATAAGATGGATCAAAAATCCCATAAGAACTGTTGCAAATCCACCCGCCAAACAGTTGCGGTACCATTCTCCCCAAACCTGCTCTTCCGAGTGATAGCAACACAAGATCACGAGCAAGCACCAGACAAACACGAACGTCAATGGCAACCCGATCGATTGAGCGAGAAGGAATCGACAGAAGTGCCAAGGTTTCCACAAATTATCTTTCTTCGTGTTCCATAATTGGAGTGGCGGGAACTGAGTGTCGTACCACGAATAGCGATCTTCCTCAGGGTCAAAAGTGGCGGTTTCTACATGCCCGACCTTCTTTCGCCACCACCAATCCAGTCGGGCGAGTTGGTAATCGGCACCCCAGAGTGAGCGATAAACGATAAGTGCGACCGAGACACCCACGAAACCGAGAAAACCGATAAAATAAGGTGCGAGCCACCGGATTTCGGAAAAGGTCGTTGAGGTTGTAGACCAGCTTTTCCCTTGTGGCGGGACGCTCATCTGCTTCGGTGGATCCCCATCCGAAACGCGATTGACATCGACAGTCTTCGCATCGCCTCTCGTGACTTCCTTCGTGTCGCTTGTGGGATGCAGAGATGGTGTCGTCGTCGTACGTTCGATCACTGTTTCGATGATTTCTTTGCCGTCTGGACTTCGTTTTTTTATCGTGCGAGTGGTTTCAACCGTTGTAGGTTGTGACTCAGCACTCGACAGAGTCGTCGTACTCTTGAAGCTCGGTTCCCGAGTCACATCCCATTTTAATGCTCCACTCGCGAACAACCCCGCTGCGGCAAACAGAAGACCTTGCAATGTCAATAACCACGTAATGCGGTCATTGACGAGGTTGTTTTCGTATTCGACCGCTGAACGAACTTTGGCCCAGAGTTCGAGGCAAGGTTTTAGTGGTTCCACAACGGGGCCTTTTAGTCTTCGTCTGGGGTTTGGAACATACTCAACATGTTCCTTAAAACACCTGCAAGACGACATCCATCGATTGCTGAAAGTTCAGCAAAAGAGAGTATCGACGCACTCGCTGCATCAGTCAATCACAATTTGTAATTTGCAGTAAGAATTTCGCAAATCGCACGAAAACGGAAATCGCGTCAGTTTACTTTCATCCGGAAGAACTCGCGGCGCATTCCGGCTTGCCAGTCGAGGCTCATGACGGCGTCGATGTTTCGGAAGCCGGCGACGGCGGCCAGCCGCAGGAAATGCGCGCGATTCAGGACGATCGCTCCGCGATTTCCCTAGTAGCGCTCGGGTTCGTTCGATGTGAATGCGTCGGCGTACAGCCAGCCGTTCGGTGCCAGCAACCGTGCGGCTTCGGCCATCAACAGCACCGTCTCGTCGGGGTAGGTGTGCGTGAACACGCTGAAGAAACAAACCCCATCGAACCGGAGATCGCGTATCGGTAACGTCGTCGGTTCGTTCACCAGAAACTGAAAGTTCTTGCGTAGAAATCGCGCTTTGCAGAAGGCGATTCCCGATTCGCCGACATCCGTGCCGACGAACAGACCGTCGTCCGAAAGAAAGTGTTCGCAGGCTTGCGCGAGTTGCCCCGTACCGCAGCCAACATCGAGTAATTTGTGGTGCGGTTGCAGTCCGACATCGATCAAAAGTTGAAGTTTCTCGTCCGCCAACTTGTCGTACGCTTCGCGCGTGCCCGGCCCGGTTACGGTCCAGTAATCGCGAGTCATGTCGGCCGTTGCGTATTCCTTCACGTAGTCGATGTCGGGTGGCAATGCCGAATCTGCGTCGATGGATTTGCGCCCGGCTTTTGCAAAAAGGCCACGGAAACGCGCCAATGCCGGTATACTGAGCAGGCTCATACAACGATTCTCCAATGCAGGGTTTGTCGCACGTAGCGAGAATCGAGCGTGGCTGTCAAGAGCGGAATCTCATGCCGAACCGCCGTGGCTTTTCACTCATCGAGCTGCTCGTCGTCATCGCGATCATCGCGATTCTCATCGGGTTGTTGTTGCCGGCGGTGCAAAAAGTACGGGCGGCGGCGTCGCGATTGCACGACCAGAACAACCTCAAACAACTCGGCCTCGCGGTCCACAATTACGCTTCGACGAATGCCGAGACGCTGCCGCCGATCTTCACGCCGGACCCGGCGGGCATCCGGTGGTGGTTCGCTTTGCAACGCAGCGATGGCACGCTCGAAACCGCCGGCGGGCACCTGATGCCGTACATGGAGAACAACGCCTCGGCGCTGCAAAGCCCCGCGAAAGCGCCGGGAAAAGTGCGGCTGACCGTCGACGGTCTCACCGGCGGGTACGGCTACAATTATCGCTACCTCGCCCCGCTCAGCGTGGCGCTCCCCGCCGTCACGGGCCGTTGGTCGCCGGTGAAAATGCCGACCGTTCGCAGCACCAGTCAGACCGTCATGTTCCTCAACGCCGTCGATGTCGATCCGAGCGTTCCGCAAATGATCGAAGTCCCATACTGCCTGCCGCCATCGGATCGCCGACCCACGGTTCACCATCGCCTGTTCGGTCGCATCGTGAACATCCTGTTCGTCGACGGCCACGTTGTCGCCATCACCGAAACCACCCGCAACGCCTCCGGCGATGCCGCAAATGTGATTGCGCTGCGCGACGCGGAGAACATCTTCGATTTCGGCACGACCGATGAAATGTGGGACCGCGAATAGTCGAAGTCGTGAGACTTCGCGGATACGAAGATTCGCCTACATCGGCAGCAGCCGTAACGAAGTTACGGCACTGCGGATGACGTCGTCGGCGCGCCAGGCGATCGGGATGCCTTCACCCTTTTGCCATAGCTCGAATTGGTCGGCGTAGTGCGGTGACAGTGGGTTGCCACTTTGGCCGCCGGCGAGCACGAAGCGGCTGTTCGACCAATCGGTTACGTCGAAGGTCGTGCGTAAATTCGCGATGTTGTGCGTGAAATCGAGCGGCGCGAGTGGGCGAACGCCCGCCTGACTGACGGTGTTCGAGTCGCCGCCGATTGGCACCGGACCGACGTTGAACAGCCTGCCGAATGGCGTCTTCCCGAACAACAAATGCTCGAACCGCAGTTGCCGCATTTCGCCCCACACCCAGAACGCGGGGCCGGGGCCGGCGGTCTTGCGTAACTGACGGATCACCGTTGTCAGCACGTCGATCATCTCGTCTGCCCACGAGTGCTCGAACCAGCCTTTCGGCTGCGTTTGCAGCAGATACACCAAATGCCCCACGCGACGTTCCGAGAATAAATTGTGTGCGAGCGGGCCTTTGCCTTCGCCGCCGAGGACGGTCTGCCAACTCTTCGGTGCCTTCGCTTTCGCCACTCGGACGCAGAGTTCGGTAACGAACAATTCGTACACGGCGGCACCGGCGGAGTCGGCCATGGCGTGCCCGTTCCAGTCGCGGAGTACCGTGAGGCCGAGCGCCGCATCGGGTTCGCTGGAAGTCAGTGACAGTACGATGTCGCGGATCTGTTCCCAGGGTAACGAACGGACGCTGAGTTGGAGTGCGCGTAGCCCGGCGAGATCCCAATCGGTGCGTTTGGCGAGTTCGTCGCGGATGATCGCTTCGCGGTACCCGTCGATGAAATCGACGCCGAGGAAGACGCGGTCGGCACCGGCGGGGATGGCGTTCGCGGTGCCGTAGAAACCGGCTTCGGGGTTGCGGATGAACGGCATTTGCTCGAACGGCAAATGCTGCGTTTCCCAGCCGACATTCGGGCCGTTCGCGGGGAGCGGTATCGTGCCGTGGCCGTGCTTTCGCTGCGGCAACGTGCCGACGAGTTGCCAGCCAAATTCGCCGGTTTCGTCCGCATACACGACGTTCAGTGGCAAGTGCGGCCACGCGGCGAATGGCTGGCGGAACGCTTCAAACGAACGCGCGCGGGGGGCATCGAAGAAGCCGCGAACCGGTAGCGGATCGAGCCACACGGCCCGCATCGAGATCGCTTCCGGCACGCCTTCGAGTAACGGCGTGATGATCGGCCCGCGCGGCGTCACGAATACCCATTCCTCAAAATCGCTCGCGCCTTTAATGTGGATCACTTCGCGAATCAGTTCCGCACCGGGGATCACGCCATCGCTATCGACCGACTCGATAAACAGGTCGGTGTTGTCGGTCAGTCCGGCCGTCACACCCCAACAGGCGAAGCCGTTGTGCCCGATCGGGAAGACCGGCGCGCCCGCGAGCATCGCCCCGACGACGGCCCACTCCGGCGTGTTGATGTGCGCCAAATACCACGGGGGCGGGATCGTCGGCCCAAGGTGCGGATCGCTCGCCAACAGTGGCTTGCCCGTCGCGGATCGTTGCGAACCGACGACCCAGTTGTTCGAGCCACCCCCGCGCGGCACGTATTGTTCAAATAGCGCCAAATCCTTGCCGAGCGCATCGAGAAGCGACGTGTGAACGGTTGTAGTCGCATCGTGCGAATACGGAATCGCGTCGACGGCGCGGAGCGCATCGATGCCGTCGTCGCGCAGAATCCGCAGGCGGGCGAGTTCGCAATCCCAGTTCGACGGCAGTGCGAACGATTGCAACTTCACGATGCCGAGAACGTCGCTGCCCTCGTACGGCGTGAACTCGCCGCCGAGAATCGCGAGTTCGTGCGGTTTCTTCGGCAACCCCACCGAGCGGCCCGCATTCACCCCCGCCGTAAACGCGGTCAACGAGGCTTGGACGTCCGCATCGATGACCGCAAACTGCGCGACCGCGGCACGGTGGAAGCCGATGCGTCGGCTCATGCGATCGACCGGCAGGCCCTTCGCACCGACGAGTTCGGAGAGCGTGCCACGGACCACCCGCAACTGCGTTTCCAGTTGAAACGCGCGATCTTGCCCCTGCATGTAACCCGCGCCGAACATCGCATCGCGGTCGTTCTCCGCTTCGATGCACGGCACGCCGTAACGGTCGCGGCGGATCGTGATCGGCTGTTCGATGCCCGGTATCCGCACCTCGCCAGAGACGACCGGCCGTCGTCGCCCGAGTATCGCTCGCGTTAGCCAATAGCTCAGGCTCATTCGCACATCTCGTAGGAAAAGTGAGACCGCACCGCGTACCGTCGAATCTTATGATTTGAACGCTGAAGTGTTCGGGATATGGGCGATGCCGCACAAGAAAAAATGACACCGTTCAAATCGAACCACCACACGCCTTACGAGCCCCGTGGGAGTGGCTGCATCCAACCGGCCTCATAGAGGCCAGCTACATAAGAAAACAAGCGACGTGGTGTAGTAGTGTCCAACAGATAGCCATCACTCTGCATCCTCGACGGCGTTCGCTACCTTCCGGTAGTCCTCAATCGCCTGCTCGTATTCGGCATAGAGTGGATTCGCGCGCATTCGTGCGCAGATTTCCTCTGTCGTCTCCGTATCCGTCAGCGTCAGCGTCCGGATCTTCCCGCCGTTTTGCAACCGCTTTCGTAGGGCCACGTTCAACGCATTCATGGCTGCGAATTCCGTAGCGCCTTCGGCAGCGAGCGGTACGGGGCTTTGCGTGGACGCGCGGTAGCCCGTTGGCGATGGCTCGACTAGTACAGCGATTTCCATGGATTCGACCCTCGGTGTTAGCGACATTGTACAGGAGATCGCGAGGAGTGGGTGCAAGGCCAATGGCCCTGGCTTCGTATTTGGTAGCTGGGTGTGCGACTCCGGAAATCGGGTGTCGATTCCGTCGACGCAAAGCAGTCCCGAACGCTGTCCAACTCTCTTGCCGTTCCTATTACGAACCGTAGTGAACCGTTTGCAAACTCACGGCGTATAGTTTAGCGGTGGCCCATTCCAGCTTCGATTCCTCGGACGAAATGACGGATGAGCAGCTCCTCGTACGACTGCGCGACGGCGATCGCGAGTGGTTCGGGACGCTGGTACGGCGCTACGAACGCGAACTGTACGGCTACCTACGCCGCTATCTCGGCGATGCGGAACTCGCGGCCGATGTGTTTCAAAATACGTTCGTTGCGGTGTTCACGAAGATTCAACAATACGAACCCGGCCGTGCGGTGCGGCCTTGGCTGTATGCGATCGCGACGAATCAGGCCATCGATTCGCTGCGCAAACAGAAGCGGCGATCCGAACGCACCACCGATCCGCTGCCGACCGGCGGCGACGATGCGAAGGCGAGGACGCTGTTTGAACTGCTCGCCTCCCGCGAGTCCGACCCGGCGGAACTGGCCGTCAGCGACGAACTGAGTCAGCAGGTGCGCGGGGCCGTCGATCAGTTGACGGACCTGCACAAGCAGGTGATTGTGCTTTCTTACTTTCAAGGGTTCAAATATCAGGACATTGCCGAGGTGCTGGGCATTCCGCTCGGTACGGTGAAGTCGCGGTTGAACTCGGCGATGGCGAAGTTGACGGAAATTTGGATGAAGTCCGCCGCCACCGGCGGTTTATCGGAGTGATTCGATGGACGATTTACTCGTCGGATATGCCCTGAACGCCCTGTCCGACGCCGAGATGGCGACGGTTACGGCGTACATTCGCACCCACCCCGCCGATGCGGAAAAGGTACGGCGCGTTCGTAAGATGTTCGCCGTGCTCGAAGCCGACGCCGAGCCAGACCTGCCGCCGCCCGGCCTCGCGATGGCCGCGATCATTCGCACCGCCGAGTACGCCGTTCAGCATGGTATGCCCGATGCCGAACCGTCCGTTGAAACGCTACCTCCGGTGCCTCGCACGGGGAGCGACACGCGGTTTTGGTCAGCCCGCTATGTGGAAATTGCAATCGCGGCTTCGATCGCGTTTCTCATGTTCGGGTTAGTCGCCACGGCGGTTTCCAAGCTGCGCTTCGAGAACCAAGTCGCCGCCTGCAAGAATAATCTTCAGACACTTTACGCGAGTCTCAGCCGGTATTCCGACCTACACGATGGCAATTTCCCGAAGGTGGGCACGCCCGATGCGCCGCGCGCCGGGGACTTCGTTGTCGCGCTCACCGAGGCGGGCCAATTGTCCGCCACGAATCGCGCCGTTTGCCCTGCGCATACCGACGCGACTTCCCCCGTCAGTTACGTGTACACGCTCGGCTACCGCAATCCCGCCGGGCAGTTGATGGGACTGAAAAAGTGCCCGATTGCCGATGAGGATCTGACGCCGGTGTCCGCCGACGCACCCTCTGCACACGGTCGCGGCCAAAACGTACTCTTCGCGGGTGGGTTCGTGCAATTTTTGACAAAAACCACCGTCGGCCCCAACAACGACGACATTTATCAGAACGACGATGGCCGCGTCCGCGCCGGCCTACATCGCTTCGACGCCTCGCTCGGTCGCGCCGACGACATGCCGTAATTATCCGCGATTTACAATTAGCCGCGACGCGAAGGCTTTGCGAAGCGGATCGCGTGGACTGCACCCATTATCGGTGATGCGTGCAGTCCACGCGCTCCGCTACGAGGACTCCGCGTCGCGGCTAATTGTAATCGCGTCGCGGTTAATTAAGATCCCCATCAGCGATGCGACGGTTAATACGAATGCCATCGTATGTGTGCCGTAGACGAGTGCCATGTCTTGCGATTCCGACCCCATGAAGCTCGGAAGCCACATCAGCGCCACGGCGATGATGAAGATCGCGCCGATGCCGATTCGCGTTCGCTTCGAGAAATGCGTACTGCCAATCGCCCAGCAGATCGCGCTGAATGGCACGATCAATGCCACCGCGTGATGCTTCCACGTTCGCTCGCTGAACAACAACATGCCGATGAGTATCAGGCCGTACTCGGCAACGAGTTGCGGCCCCGCCCGTGGCACGTTCGCACGGTGCGTCGGCCAACGACACAACGCGACGATGACGAGCGCGAATAGCAGCATCGCCAGTTGCACGATCCGCTTCGCGTTCACCGGGCCGACGTCGGCGAGATTGTGGAACTCCGACGATATCGGCTGGCCGTCTTCGGGGTCGTATTCGAGGAACGATGGTTCGGCGGTGAGCAAGCGAAACACGACTCCGGGAATCGACTGGTTCGGGTGTTCGGTCGTCACTTTGCCATCGATCGCGAACGGCTTCACCATATGCTCGAACCAACTCGTCAGCAGCACGCGGTTATACTCCCAGCCGAGCACGCCACCCGGCAAGATCGCGAGCCACAACATCGAACCGACGATCACCCCGGCGAGCGCCCTCCAGGCGCGCTTCCAGAGGAAGTACGGCACGAACAGTGCAGGTGTGACTTTGCAAGCAATTGCTAAACCGATTGCGAGGCCGACGGTGAAATCCCAACGGCGACGGAAGCACTCGAGCGCACCGACGACGATGAACGAGATGAACAAATTGACGTTGCCGTGCGCCAAGTCGCCGAGAATCGGGTGCAAACTCAGCGCGATCGCGAGGCCCTTCACCCAATCGGCCACGGGCACCGCGAGCAAGCGAAACGTCCAGACGATCATCGCGATCGCCATACCGACCTTTGCGAAAAACCACACCATCGCGCCGGCGAGCGGCGACAGTTCCATGAACGGACGCAAGATCAGCGCCATGATCGGCGGGTTCGGGTAGCGGAATTCGTCGTAGATATTTCGCCCGTTATCGAGCGCGAGAACCTGCGGTCGCCAACGTAAGAACGCCGTGCGCGTCTGGTCGCCGAGGCGACTCGGCTTCTCCGCCTTCGCGTAATACTTGATGGCAGTGAACAGGCACAGGAACGCGATGCCAAACAGAAATGCCCGCCGCAACGTGCGATCCGAGAGGAAGCGAGCCGGAACCGAATCGGGCACCGTACTCGCCTTCGCGAAAACCGTTGACTCATCCGGGTTCATCGTACGATCAAACCCGTTGTCGGGTTGTAGGTCGTTCCCGTGAAGGGGTTCACGTAGGTTCCCGAGCCGGGAATGTATGCGCCCCACGGCGAGAATGAGCCGGTGCCAGGGACTTGGTAGAACGTGCCTTCTCGTGTGGTTGCGATGCCGCTCAACGGTCGAACGACCGTCCCGGTAACGGGATTCACCGCGAGGTTGCGACCGACTGGAATCACAGCCCCCGCCTCGCGTTGAGCAAATCCAGGCTGCAAGAACGGGTTGTTGAAGCCGTTCGGGACAATCTGCGTCGTCTGCGAGAACGTCGTGCTATTCGTGTAGCCGTTGTTGTAATACCCCGTTTGAGATTGCGACGTGAACTGATAACCATATGGGTTTACGGGCACGGGATAGTAGTTCGGCCGCGCCCACGGGTTGATGATCGGGATGCCGTTCGGCAGTTGGCCGATCACGCCGTTGTTGCCGCCCTGCCAGTACGGCCCGTTGTGGAACCCGTTGTACTGCCAGGGGTTCGAGTAGTTCCACGGGTTGTTATTGTTGCCGTAACCGTTGTTATAGCCGTTGTTCCAGGGGTTGTAGTACTGCGCGTCGGCCACGCCCGCCGTGGTCGCCGTAAGTAGTATCGCTGCCAGGATGTTACGCAATTGCCCAAACATGATGTGGACTCCTTCGGTATTTCCCCAGATTATAACGTACCCGAAAGGTCGGTTGTGAGTGAATTTTCGCCGTACGCCGAACTTACCACTCTAAACGTTGCCGTGCCAGTAACTTGCGCTATTCAAAAAAATCGACGCAACCGATTTCCTATTTTGTAAGGTAGCACGTTCGTAAAACCGGAGGCCGCCATGTATTGTCCGTCCTGCACGCACCTAAACCTTCCCGGAACCGATCTTTGCGTGAAATGCCTACTCGACCTGACCGCGTTGGACCGTCCCGAGCCGCACGATAAGGTCGAACGCAGCCTGATGGACGACACGGTCGCGATACTCGCGCCGAAGAAACCGGTGACCGTGCCCGCAGATGCCCTGCTTTCAGAGGCGATTCGTCGCATGATCGACGGCGGCGTCGGCGCATTATTGGTGACGGACGCCAACGAACGTCTAATTGGCATACTGACGGAACGCGATTTTCTTACGAAAATGCCTGTCAACGGCACAAATGGCAGTGTCGGCGACTACATGACCCGCGACCCCGAAACCGTTGCGGCCACCGATCCGCTCGCATTCGCCCTCAGAAAGATGGACGTCGGCGGGTATCGCCACCTGCCGATCGTCAGCGCCAGCGGCGTACCTGAAGGCATGATCTCCGTACGCGATGTGTTGAAGCACATCACGAAATTGTGTAAGGAATGATGTCACCTCACGTCTACACGCTCCGCTACGCAAAGCCTCCGCGTCGCGGCTAATTTCAGAAACGTCACCTCACGTCCACGTCGCGGCTCATTCCGGAACGGGAAAATTCCTATATACGCCTGTTTTTTGAGGATCGTAGCCGATGGCTCGCGTCCCGTTTTCGGACAGGTGACGGGAATTTCGGCACGTCGTAGCGACGACAGGAAATAAGCGCGAAAAATCGTTTGTGCGGGATTTGACACGTGTGCGGCGTGGTCTATTGTTGCGTCGTGAAGGGGCAACGGGTGACATCGAGTCGCGACCCGTGCGAGATTGGTGTCCTGGATGCCCACCACAAGTTTCAAGAGGTACGCGCCATGAAGACGAAAGTCGCCAGGCACCTCGTCGCGTTCTTGAAGAACGAAGAAGGCCCCACGGCAGTCGAGTACGCAGTCATGCTGGCACTGATCATAGTGGTCTGCATTGCTGCGGTAACGGCTCTCGGTGGAAGTGCTTCGGGTGTCTTTGCGAACGCCGAGTTGAACACGGCAGCCTCGGTTAAGGCGGCGTCCTGAGTATCGGGCCACTTCGGCCCGAACCAGTCGAACGCACAGTCGCGATCGAGAACCATCGGTGTTATTCTCTGTTTCTATCACCACGTTTTAAGGGGTTCGAGTTATGAACGCAGTTGCAAAGAAGTTCGTCACGTTTCTGAAAAAAGAAGATGGCCCAACCGCGGTTGAGTACGCCGTCATGTTGGCCCTCATCATCGTGGTCTGCATTGCAGCC
>JAYSKW010000418.1:0-2707 GCA_043726085.1 Limnoglobus sp. | reverse complement strand
CCCGTTTACGGTGTTGCTCGCACTCCCGTTCGCGGCAACGGGGGCACTCGTGACGCTGTGGTGGACGGGCGACACGTTGAACATGATGAGCCTGATCGGCATGATTCTGCTGATGGGCTTGGTGAAGAAGAATTCGATCATCTTGGTCGATTACGCGAACCGACTGCGTGCCGAGGGGCTGACGGCAAAAGAAGCGGTGCTGAAAGCGTGCCCGATCCGTTTGCGACCAATTCTAATGACGAGCCTCGCATGTGTCGCGGGTGCCATCCCCGCCGCCATCGGCGTCGGCCCAGGTGCCGAGACCCGCGCCCCGATGGCGCGCGGCATCATCGGCGGCATCATCCTCAGCACGCTAGTCACGCTCGTGATGGTGCCCGTGTTCTACGTGCTTGCGGAAAATATGCGGAACGCGATCAAGCGATTGTTTGCGACCGCCGAGTTGCCAACGGCCCCGGTCGTACTCGTCGCATTGGAGCCATTACCGACGAATGAGGCACCCGCGAACGTTGCGAGTCCGAACCCGTCGATTCCTCCCAGCTAAATTCTGACAGGTATCCGCCATGAAGTCGCACATCCTATTCATCTGCCTTTTCGTGCTTTCTCCCATCGTCGTGCATGCGCAAACGCGGTCGCGATCCGTGACTGTCGCGAACAATGGCATTGTCGCAACGAGCCATCCCATTGCAGCACAGGTTGGCCTCGACGTGCTGAAATCGGGAGGCAACGCAGTCGATGCGGCAATTGCGACTTCGGCCGCGATGGGACTCATGGAGCCGATGTCGTGCGGCATCGGCGGCGATCTGTTCGCCATCGTTTGGGATGCCAAGACGCAAAAGATTTACGGACTCAACGCGAACGGGCGGGCACCTCTAAAGGCGACGCGGCAACTATTCAAAGATCGCGGCCTCGATGAAATCCCCACCACCGGCCCGCTGAGTTGGTCGATACCCGGTTGCGTCGATGGCTGGGACTCGCTCCGCAAAAAGTTCGGCACGAAGCCACTTGCGGAACTACTCGCTCCGAGCATTCGCTATGCGAAAGAGGGCGTGCCCGTGCCGGAAATCATCGGGGGCTATTGGCGTAGTGCCGAGCGAAACGCGGATGCGGATTTCCGCACGGTTTATGCTCCCGGTGGCCATTCGCCGAAAGTGGGGGAATCGTTCAAAAACCCGGCACTCGGTCGCACGTATCAGCGGATCGCCGAGGGTAGCCGCGATGCATTTTATAAAGGGCCGATCGCGGAATCGCTCGTCGAATTTTCCGATGCGAAGGGAGGACTATTCCAACTTCGCGATTTCGCAGAACATGCCTCGGAGTGGGTGGAGCCGGTGTCGGTGAGCTATCGCGGATACGACGTGTGGGAGTTGCCGCCACCGGGCCAAGGGATTGCAGCATTACAGATGCTCAACTTGCTCGAACCGCACGACATCGAGCAACTCGGGCCGAATTCGCCGGACTATTGGCACCTGATGATCGAGTCGAAGAAGCTAGCCTACGCCGACCGAGCGAAGTTTTACACCGATCCGCGTTTTGCCGAAGTGCCCGTGAAAGAACTGATTTCCAAGGAGTATGCGACGAAACGGGCGAAGCTCATCGACCCGACGCAAGCGATGCGGCAAGTGCCCGCCGGCGATGCGAAGATCGGTCGCGCCGACACGATTTACCTCTGCGTCGTCGATAAAGATCGCAACTGCGTGTCGCTCATTCAGAGTAACTATTTCGGTTTCGGTTCGGGTCTTGCGCCTGCTGATCTCGGCTTCGCGATTCAAAATCGAGGCGCGTTATTCTCGCTCGACGAGCATCACGCGAACCGCCTCGAACCGGGCAAGCGACCGTTCCATACGATCATCCCCGCGATGGTCACGAAAGCGGGCAAACCCTACTTCACCTTGGGCGTGATGGGTGGCGACATGCAGCCACAAGGCCACGTGCAGGTGCTGGTGAACCTAATCGATTTCGGCATGAACGTGCAACGGGCCGGCGACGCCCCGCGTATCGAACACGTCGGCTCGGCAACGCCGACCGGCAAGCCCGGTGCGGCGAATGGTGGCACGTTGAAGGTGGAGCCAGGAATCCCCGATGCAGTCGTTGCGGAACTGCAAAAGCGCGGCCACACGATCGACCGCGTGAAAGTGAACGGCGGTGGCTTTCAGGGCATCGTAATCGACCCGCGAACCGGCGTGTTGCACGGCGGCACCGAATCCCGCAAAGACGGCGTCGCTGCGGGGTATTGAACAATTACGAACAACCACTCGTTTCGCCACAGGTGTCGCACTTGCAACACGCGCCGCTTCGCACCATCGTCAGTTGGCCGCAATTCGAGCAGGGGTCGCCTTCGTAGCCTTTTTGCTTCGCGATGCGGATCTTTTCCGACTTCACCGCGATGGCCGATGGCGCGACTGTCGTTTGCCGTGACACCGCTGGCAGAGTCGCGGTCGCCCTCGGCGCTGCGACTTTCACTGCAGTCGAATCGTTGGCATGGCCGTTCGCGGGCTTCACGTGAACCGAACGTGGGGGTGCCAACGACATTTTCGCCGGTTCGATGGCATCGATCATCCGCGTTGAGACGACTTCTTCGGATTCAAAATCGTCTTCGGGGCCGTGCAGCGCGTCGCCGCGAAGGTCTTCGGGGATCACGTGTGCGAGGTCGTGGCGACCCAGATACGTGACGGCGAGTTCGCGGAAGATGTAGTCGATGATCGACGTG
>JAYSKW010000417.1:0-11292 GCA_043726085.1 Limnoglobus sp. | reverse complement strand
GCACGTGCCAGACTTTCGAGTTCGAGCTTGTACGACGACGATTGCTGTTCGAGTCGGAACTGCAACGACTGCACTTCGCGGAGGCGTTGGCCGGCTTCTTGCTGCGCCTGATTTTCCTTCGTGCGAATGCTCGTTTGTGCTTGATTGACAGCCTCAAACGCATCGCGTACTTCGGCGGGAGCGCCGAGGAAATCGACGCTGATCCGCTGCAACACGATGCCCAAACGGTGCGATGCG
This sequence comes from Limnoglobus sp., assembly GCA_043726085.1. Taxonomy (GTDB): domain Bacteria; phylum Planctomycetota; class Planctomycetia; order Gemmatales; family Gemmataceae; genus Limnoglobus. The sequence continues at coordinate 11,055 of JAYSKW010000417.1, read as the reverse complement.
ATCCGTTCGGGCAGGCGTTCCATGGCCCAGCGCGGCAACTCGGCGCGGCCCGTCAACAGGACTTCATCGACGGTTCGGGCACCGAACCATTCGCCGGCCACCGTTTCGGCTTCGCGGCCTAAAATCGCATCGACGCGGTCGCGCCCCGCGAGGTAGCGTTCGAGTTCGCCATCGCGTTCGTCGATCGCATATTCGAGGACGAGCTTCACGTTCGCGAGGTTCTGATCGCCGGTTAGAAGTTGCCCCACGGGCGTAGCGGATGTGTCGTCGAGAGCATCGGGCGAGTAGCCGACATCGAGCTGGATATTGCGGATCGCAATGCGGTCGACGCGGTCGAATCCCCACGGCAACCCCACCCACAACCCCGCCCCTGGACGCGCCACCACGCGGCCAAACCGCGTCACTACGGCACGTTCCTCGGGGCGTATCTGCGCAACACCCGTTGCCATGTACGCAAGCACGATCAGCACCAAAATCGTTCGCACACGTCGCATGGGATGCCGATGGATTGAGGACAACTTCGTTCAGCGAAACACCTAGAAATCATACGCGGTTTGGACAATTTTTGGCAGTAGCCCCGTCGAAACGGCCAAATCGCAGCGCAATCTGTTGCGATGCTACTTCGCGTACCAGGCGATGAGTTTCGGTAGTTCGGACTTTGCCGTTAGTACTTTCATCGCCCACGCTTGCTTGCCGGAGCCGAGCATTGGGTTGAATCCGAAGTTATCGTCGACGATACGCACGGCGGCTTGCACTGCTTCCAGTGGCGGTTTGCCACCGGCGACGAATAGCCTTGCGAGCCACATGGCGGCGGGGTAGGTCAGGGCGAGTGCCTCGAAGCCGAGCCAGTACGATTGGTCGAAGTTCGTTCGCCCGCAGAACTGGAGAGATTCGAGTTTCACGCGGTAGAAGCGTACGAACAACTCGTCGATTTCCGGTGGTAGTGTACCGAGCGGTTTCTCGGCATCGGCGAACGTGACGGCTGCGTTCAAGTGGCCGTGAACTTTCGGCACGCGGCCTGCACCGAGCGCGAAGCGATAGCCCGCGATGCCACGCCCCCACGCGCTCCGCTTCGCCATGTCCCCAGCGTTCAACCCGACGTCTTTTCGGGCGTACACCGCCGCAATCTGCCGGAACAACACACGGCCGGCCCAACCCGGTTTCGGTGGGTGTGCGGGCAACTCCTCGCCGACAATCACGCTAGTCAGTTCCAGAAATTCGGTGAGGCGCGCGCCGGTGATTTTCTCGAAACTCGACTTCTTGCAAAGCTCCATCAGCGCGAGCGCGTGGCGCAACTTGCGTTCTATGGTCACGCCGGGCGCGATCAAAATCTCCGTGAGTGCCGCCGTGATTCGCAGCAGATCGGCCCACGGGACGTCCTGCCCCGGCTGGAGTGGCGGCGCGGGTAGATCGCCGGGTGTCTTCTTGTCGACCTCGACGAGTGCCGCATATTCGCGCGCCTCGGCGGCCTGATCGCGCATCGGTCGCCCGAGATTTTGCAACGCCGACGGGCAGGCGAAACGAACGCCGACTCGCCAGTGATCCCCGGCGGGCACCATCACGAACGGGTAGACGCGGCACGGCATCGGCTTGGCCGCCGAGCCGAACTTCGCATGAATGCGGCAACGATTATCCGCACCGAGGAACACGCAACCGCCATCGGGCCGATGGTTCAACCGAAATCGCTGTTCGGACTTGTCCCACGCGAAAAACTCGACGCCAGCGAGGTCCGGTTCGGCGTGCCAATTCTGTGCTTCGATCTTCGCTTTTTCGGCATCCGAAACGTGGACGGCATACGTGCGGCAACAGTCCGAGCAACCGTGACAGTCCCAGTTTTGTACGACCGGCAACGAGCGAACCGGCATCGGCATGGGGGAGCTTTCATCCCAGGGGTACGACGTAAAACGTCTAACCATGGGCTATCAGATGGAACCCCGTTGGGGTAAGAATTCGTGTTGCATTTGCGTTGTTCAACCTCACTTCGACGGCGTGATGTAAAACATCACGAAGAATTTCTGCACATCCCGCGAATCGGGCGGCAGGAACGCACCTTCGACTGCCGTAACGAAGATGCGTTCGCGAACGCGATACACACGGACCGAGCGCGTACTCGCGCGGTCCGCGAGGCTAATCACATATTCGCGGCAAACGTGATTCTGTTGGGAGGCCGGCTTGTCGCTAACGAGCGTGCCGTTCGTGGCGGCGGTGAGGCCCTTTTTCACTTCGTCGAAAAAGCGATCGTCCGGCACACCTTTTAGCGTGTCGGGTGGTGGCCCATCCGCCAAAAAATAAATGTCCGCGTTGGCGACGGTACTCGCAGATCGAAACGTGCGCAGCTTCCAACCGGCAATCAACTCGGCACCGTCGGGCTTCATCTCGACCGGCACTTGTGCGGCATACGATTTGTCCGGCGGGCTGAATTTCGTCCAGTTGTCGTTGCCTTGTCCGAACCCTTTACGGATCGATTCGATCCACTCGATTTTCAAAAAGTATAAGCTTCCCGCGAGGAAGTACCCGACGAGCAACAGTGCGAAGATACCTTTAATCCGCGTCGAAAACTTCCAGTCGGCGGCGAGCACGACGCCGAGGCAGAGGCCCGAAAAGCCGATGGCGATGGCCACGGGTAACGCGAACGTGAAGAACGATTCTTTCCCCGAAAGCAACGGCCCGAGCAACCACAACAGCGGCACCCCGAACGGCAACAACGCCAGCCCGACGAGCATACTCTTCGGCCCGCTGTTGGGCATCGGCGCATCGGGGTCGATGTGGCGAATCGGATAAACGACGGGGATCGTTCTGGCTGGCGATTGTGCCAACTCGACTGGGTTCGCCGTGAACGGACGGGAGCAAAGCGGGCATGCCACGCCCCGACCGATCGCCGTTTCGGGCACGCGGGAAAGACCATCGCAATGCGGGCAGCGGACAGCGTAATTCATGTTTTTAGAATAGCGGAGGAATCGTCAGACGCGACGAAAAACCGGATTTCACGACGCGATCGATGACTGCTTCTGTCGGTCGCAGCGTTCAGAATAGAATACGCATGGAGTTTACCACCGAGGTCTCGTTTATGTTGAGCAACGGCGCGGGTTGGTACTGTCTATGATATTGCCCCGGCTACTTCGCGAACGTACGTTCCGCTCGTTGCGACACCGCGATTATCGACTTTACTTCTACGGTCAGCTCGTGTCGTTCATCGGCTCGTGGGTGCAAAATACCGCCCTCATGTGGCTCGTCTACGATACGACCGGCGACCCGCGTTGGCCCGCCTGGATCCTCATCGCACAAGTCGGGCCGACGCTGTTTTTCGGCACCTTCGGTGGGGCCGTCGCCGACCGTTACCCGAAACGCTCGATCATCGTGGCCACGCAAATCGGCTTCCTGGCGAACGCGATGTTGCTCTGCTTTCTGGTTGCGACGGACATCACGTCGCCGTTTTTGTTTCTCGGCATTCAACTCGTTAGCGGTGTAATCCAAGCATTCGACTTACCCGCAAGGCTCGCGTTCGTACCGGAGTTGGTGCCGCGGGAAGATCTCGTCAACGCGGTCGGGCTGAACTCACTCTTGTTCAACTCCGCGCGATCGATCGGTCCTGCGATTGCCGGAGGCGTATTCTTTCTCGCAGCACTTCTCTTGCAGCACGGCTATTTGCCCGGCTCGCGCGTCGCCACACTCGGTGCCATCTGGTGCTTCACGTTGAACGCTTTCAGCTTTGCAGCGGTGTTGGTGGCGCTGCGTAAAATCGAACGCGGTCGCACGGTGTCGCCGAAATCGACGAAGGGGAAAGACTCGTTCTGGGCGGGGTTTCAATATCTGAAACGCGAACCGGCGTTGGCGGCGCTCCTCGGGCTGACTGGCTTTTTCTGCGTGTTCGCGTGGCCGATCCTGACGCTGTTGCCGCCGTATACGCGCCTAATTTTGGGCGAAGCCGAACGGACGTATAGCTTGCTACTCAGCGCGTTCGGTGGCGGCGCACTCGTCGGCGCACTCGCCACGGCGACGTTTGCGAACGACCTTCGCAGCGGCCGATTCTTGCTGTTCGGTGCCGCAATCAGCCTCGTCGGCGTAGTCGGCCTTGCGATGACGGCGACATTTCCAACGGCGGTCGTTTGTTGCGTGCTGATGGGTTTCGGCATGGTGCTTTACCTGTCGACGGCACAATCGACGATGCAGACGAGTGCCCCAAACCATTCGCGTGGCAAAGTGATGGCCCTCTGGGCCATGATGCTCAGCGGCAGCAGTCTGCCCGGCCACCCGACCGCTGGGGCACTCGCCGCCAGCGTGCCGGTGTCCACCGTGCTGTTCGGAATGGCCGCCGGCATCGCCCTGGCAATGTTAGGCCTGACAGTCTTGGTGATGAGCGGGAAGCTACGCGCGACAGGGAAATCGGGCGAGTAAGTTGCGCGTTTCAGCCGCGCCGCGTAGTCTGCGGAGCGAAGCGCAGGGAGGACAGGCTGCGCAAAGTATCTGTGGCGGCGCTACAACCCGAATCCCCGCGTGAACCCCCACGACCACCGGCGAGCGCGACAACTCGGGCACCGCCGCCTCGCGAACGCCAGATACTCCACCATCTCCAAAGTAAACTTGACCACCATCACCCCAACGACTGTAAGCACCAACCCGATAACCACCGCAACGACACCGACCCACCACGGAGCCTCGACCGGATCGGCCGGGGCGGGTCGCTCGCCGACCCAGATGCGGAGGCCACGGGCGGCCCCGGCGATGCACCCGAAGTTTAGAATCAGGAGGAAAGCCAGGTAAATGCCGCATGTCGCCGTCGGTAAGCAACCCCGCGCCTCCTCATGCTTGCAGATTCGGCAGCGATAGATCACGCTTTTACTTCTCTTGCCGAATGGACCCAGCTCAGCCGCAACGGAGTTGTTGGGGCTATGACCCTGGAAAACTGGCCCACGCCGTGCTACTTCTTTGCCGCCAGCTTCTTGAGAGTCGTAATCATGACTGGCGACCCTTTCTTCGTGACAAATTCTTCCGGCCTGCACACGCTCGTTCCGTCACCATTCTTGCACATCTTCAAGGTGTCCCCGTCGAGGGTATAGATACCTCGGTAAATTTGCTTGCCGTCATCAGAATAAACAGTGATCTGTTTTGGGTCGCGGGTGTCGTCCAGTTTGAACTGGGAGGTACTGTACCCGACTTGACCGTGCTTATCCCCCTTGAAGAACATCTCTTTTGCGAACGTGCTCTTCCACTCGTCCAACTGATCCTCTCGCTTAACGACCAGTATCCCCAGGTCGAGAGACAGGATTTGCCAGTTGCCTTGAAGCTTGTCTTTGTCGGATTCGACACGCTTTCCTACGGCGACTTTCGCGTTCCCGTCCTTTTTTTCCGGAACGGGCGGTTGGCCTGCGACTGGCGGAATGAACGTCAAAGCGCCCACGATGCAGCACGAGACGAACAGAACCGTCATCGAATTCCTGAGGTTGAATGCGATCATAGTTGACAGACCCTTCCGTGAGAGTGACAGAGATTTATCAAGACGGCTTCATAGCCGCCGAACCGGCGTTTATCCCGACACCTACATTGGATAAACACCTTACTCTAAATCCACAGATGCGATACTACCGACCTTCCGAACATCGTGTCAAGAATGTTCTTCCATTCCGCGTTTAGCCGCGCTGCGTAGTCTTCGGAGCGAAGCGCGAGGCGGAGGGTAACGGGACAGAGACGGCCGATTCTGCCGAGTCCCGCGATTGGAAACCGGCCCGCAATTTCCATTCCATATCGCCGTCATCGCGGATCGCACTACGTTGAAACCAGAGGTTAGTTTCGCCCGATTCTATCCGATTGCGAGACAGTACATGTCCGTTCCTGTTACGGCGTCGCCGCTCGTTCACCTGATGCGTGCGTTCGGGTGGAACCTCGGGAAAGTCGTCCCGTCGCAAGCGGAATCGACGGCCCTCGAAGCCGCAGGCGTGACCGATCCGACGGTGCAGCGGTATGCGGCGTGGCGACGGAGTTTGTTGCTGGTGGCACTCGTTCCGACGTTACTGGCGTTCGTGTTGGCGGGCATCGACACCTTTGAAAGCGGGTTCGGCGAATTGACGAAACTCGGCGTCGGACTGGAGATCGCCTGGTTGGCGGCGGCGGCGGGTCTGACCATCGCGTGCCTCGCCGGTGTCATTTACTGGAAGCGACCCGGCAGAATGTCCAGTCTGTTGGCGGGCGCGTGGGCGACGGCGTTCCTGCTGCCGTTCGTGTATGCCTTGCTACCGGTGAACGCGATTTATCACGTCCACGACATCGCCGCGACATTGCCCGTTGTCAAATCGCCCATTCCCGCAGCGAAAGGCAAACCCGCTAAAGCGGCGATGCCCGATGATGACGAAGAGGAGGACGATGACGAAGCCGAACTGGCTGTTATCGTCGACCCGATCAAGCTCGAAAAGATGCAAGCGATGGAGGAACTCGCAGTCGAGTTCGTGCTTTCTGGCAGCGGATATTTACTCCTACTTCCCGCCGTCATGTCGCTGATCCCCGGTGCGGTGAACGGCTGTTTGCGGATCAAGGCGCTACTCCCTGCCGCACAACTGCCCGGCTGGTTGCTCGTCTGTGCGGCACCGGCGTTCTTGCTGTTCTGGATGGTCATTCTCGTGCTTGCGAATCATGCCGCCCGCAGCCCGTTGCTCGTCTTCGGCGTGTTGCTGTGGGCCGGCGCACCGATCTGGTATTCGCTTTGGGGCAAGGTGTTCGTGCAATCACAGATCGGCGCGAGCGAGGCCGCCCGTATCGGTCGCGTCAAAAAGCTCGTGCTGTTCACGACGCTAATTGGCATCGGTTTGCTGCTCGCGTTTATGCTGACATCGAAGCTCGTCGGGCTGAAGATCGTCGGATTTGAACGGGGAAAAGCCGTATCGACGAAGATTACCGAACTCAGCGACACCGACGACGAAGTGAGCTTGGAAGACGTGCAAACCGCACTCGCCGAATCGAAATCGTTCGTCTACGCATTCGACATCTCCTCGTGGCGGTTCGTGGTCGACTTCATCGCCAAGCTGTTGGTGGTGACCGCCGTGTTCGCAGACCTCGTATTACGTGCCACACTTTCCGCATGGAAGAACGACCGGTCGCTACGAGCGAGCAACGGTTCGGCCGCCTACGATGCCACCGCCGCCGCTGCGACGATGGTTTTTGAATCGGTGATAATCACGAAGGCGGGAAGTTAGCGGCCGGAAATTCCGCTTGACACGCCGGAACGAAACGGCATACCCTGCCAAATGTCTTGCTCTCATGGATGGGAGTGGGAAGTTCTGCCGCACCCACGGAAGGGGCACGAATGACGGAATCGCTGTTCTGGCCTGGCCGTCGTGCGCTCGTACTCGGGTGCGAAACCAGTCTCGGTTGCGGCGTCGTGCAGGCGGTTATTGCCAATGGCGGTGCGGTTTCGGTGTTTGCGACCGAACTGACCGCGGATTCGCAATTTATTCAGTGTCGGCTCTATGAATCGTCGTCCGTGGTACGCGGCTCGTGGGACGATCTCGGCCCCCTTCAGCGATTGCTCGCCGTTCACGAAATCGATACGATCCTCACCTGCGATCCGCAGCATATAACGACGCACCGACTGTTGCGTACGGTTGCCACCGCGCGGCCGGATGCCACGGTCACGGTGGCGTGCGACGGTCGAAGTGGAACGTTGCCGACGTTCCGCACATCGGCCACGAACGGCTTGCGGGTCGCGTTCGTTCGCTGGCCGAACTGGGGCGATGCCTACGAAGCCGCAACCGTCGAAATGGCCGTGACCGCATTACTCGACGCCACCGAGGCGATCGCGCGAATCGACGCGATACCGGTCACAGGGTTATGGTCCGCAATCCCCAGGATGGGGAACGAATCCTTGCGGAAAGTCGCGTAAATTGGCACGCGGGGCGAGCGGTGGGTGTAAGCCCACTGATTCTGCCACCGTCGTGCGCAATGCAAATGGTTGTCAACGATGCAGGAAGAATCAGGGGAGTGACCTCCCCCGCTCGCCAAGAATAAGACGTCATGGAGGACGACACGATGAGCCACTTGATTTTGGGTGTTACGGGGCAGATTGGCGGAAACTTAGCTTCCGAGTGCGAACTGCGACAACAGCCGTACCAGGGAACGTGGTACCGTTGGCCTCAGAACGATGCGACGCCGTTGGATGTCCGCGATGCGGAAGCGGTGGCGGGGTTGATCGCCGAGTGTCAGCCCGAAGTGGTGTACTTGGTGGCCGGGATGACGCAGATCGATTACGCCGAAACCGACCGCGACGAGTGCCATGCCATCAACGGCACCGGTGCGGAAAACGTGGCGATGGCGTGTGCCCAACACGGCGCGAAACTGGTGTACGTTTCGTCGTCGCACGTCTTCGGCGAATGCCCGACCGCACGCAGGGAAGACAGCCCCACTGCCGCGATCAACGTCTACGGGAAGTCCGTCGCACATGCGGAAAATGCGATTCGGGCGGCGTTGCCGGAACAGCATCTGATCGTTCGCACCAGTCATGTCTACGGGCCGGAAGAACGTGCGAAGAACCCCGCGCTTCATGCGGTTCGCCGACTGTCGGATCGGCGCAAAATCCGTGCGGCGATGGATCGCCATTGCCAGCCGACGTACGGGCCGGACCTCGCTGCCGCGATCTTCGATCTCGTCAAGCACGATTGCGTCGGTACCTATCACGCGGTCGGCCCGGACAAGATGACCGAGTATGCGTTCGCGTCGATGGTAGCATTCCTCAACGGCTACGATTCGGACGACGTCGAAGCCGTGTGTGCCGCCGAACTCGGCGAGGAAGCGGTGCGATCGCGCACGTTGTGGCTCGATCGCGCGAAGTTGCGTTCCGAACTGGGTGCGAAGGCATTTCGCAGTGTCGGCGAGGGGCTTCGGCACCTCCGCGATGCGGAAATGATCCCCGCCGCCCGCTCGCTACGGGCCGCTTGATATAACGTCTCCCACACACTCGATTGACACGGTGGGAACGGATATGCCTTACACACTGGCCGAGCGGTTGGCACGATACACCACCGCGCTGACCTACGATCGCCTCACGACGACGGCCATTCACGAAACGAAACGCCGCATCATCGATTCGTTCGCGACTGCCGTTGGGGCGATGCCGAGCGAGGCGTACGCGATTGCCCGGAAGTGCGCGTTGCGCGTGTCGGCGGAGCCGGGGGCCACGCTCCTCGGTGGTGGGCGATCCAGCCCCGAGTGGGCCACGTTCGTCAATGGGTTGCTGATTCGGTACCTCGACTTCAACGACACGTATTTGTCCAAAGAACCGGCGCACCCGAGCGATAACCTGGCAGCCGTGTTCGGCATCGGCGAATCGGCGGGTGCCGACGGCAAAGCGATGATCGTCGCGGCGGTTCTGGCGTACGAAATCCAGTGCCGGTTCTGCGATGCGGCCAGCCTTCGCAAACACGGCATCGACCACGTCACTTACGGAGCGATTTCCTCCGCCGTCGCCGCCGCGAAACTGATGCAACTCTCGACGAGTGCCATCGTTCACACCATTGGCTTGGCGGGAGTGTGCAACGTCGCGCTTCGGCAAACGCGGTCGGGCGAACTGAGCATGTGGAAGGGCTGCGCGTTTGCGAACGCCGCCCGCAACGGCACCTTCGCCGCGATGCTGGCTGCCGAAGGCATGACCGGCCCCGCGCCGCTGTTCGAGGGCGACCTCGGGTTCTTCCCGCTCGTCACCCGCGAGGCATTCGACCCCGCGCCGTTCGGTGCCGAAACGGGCAACGCCGATGGCTTCATGATTAACAAAACTTACATCAAATATTGGCCGGCGGAGTATCACTCGCAGAGCGCGATCGACGCGGCGATTCAGCTACGCGCGCAACTCGACGGCGATATTTCCCAAGTGGCGAAGATCGACATTCACACCTTCGAGGCGAGCTACAACATCATCGGGAAGTACAAGGAAGCGTGGGCACCGAAGACCCGCGAGACGGCCGATCACAGCTTGCCGTATTGCACGGCGGCGGCGCTCTACGATGGCGATGTCGCGCTGAGTACCTTCGACGAATCGCGGTTCACCGATCCCGCTCTCGTGGCGTTTACGAGCAAGGTCCAGATCCACCACGATGCCACGCTCGATGCCCGTTACCCGCACGGCATCCCGAACCGAATCACACTGACGTTGAGCGACGGTCGCACGCTGCAAAAGGAAGTCGAGTTCCCGCGCGGCCACGCCGGCAACCCGATGACCGATGCCGAGGTCGAAGCGAAATTCCGCGGCACGGTCGAACCGAAGTACGGCGCGAAACGGGCGAGCGATATTCTCGCACGGTGTTGGGACTTCGAGAACCTCACTGGCGCGACGGAACTGCTGAAGATGTTCGACGCGGGCAGGTAATTCGCGATTGAGGTCGCGCCCTAATCGGCACGACCCTTGCCTGCATCACTTTCCTACGTTCCGCAACTCTCCCATCCGCGCTTCTTGACTTGCGTTCGGCGCACGAGCATTTACAATCTGTCTGTAGATACCACGAATACCCGACTCCTCGAATCGATCCATGCTCGGCATGTGAGGCTAACATGGCGCAGACGTATACGCTCGAAGAAGCCGCCCAACGACTGAACGTGCCGGTCGAGGAATTCAAACGACGTTTGAAAACCGACTGGAAAACGATCCGGTCGTTCCGCGACGGCCCCACGCTCCGGTTCCGGGCCGCCGACATCGACGAACTCGCGCGATCCCTCGGCGAAGCGAGCGATCCGGGTTTGCAACTCGGCAAGCCGGGGTCGGCACCCACGTCGTCGAACGAATTTTTGTTGCCCGACGATCTCTCGCCACTCGATGGCTCCAGCGACGATATTTTCTCCGTCGCGGCCGGTGATTCGGGTAAATCGAAGAAGCCGAAATCCGGTTCGGACAGCGATGTTCGCCTCGAAAAAACCGGTGCGGTCGACAACGACGACAGTTCCGAACTGAACATGCTGACCGAGGAAATTTCGCTCGATCTGAGCGGTCCGGGCAGTAGTGCGATCTTGCGTTCGGGTGGCAGTGGAGCGAGACTCGGCGTTCCGAAGTCCGGGCCGAATCTTTCGGGGCCGGCTTCATCG